>JAYSZS010000380.1:0-7577 GCA_043737935.1 Propionivibrio sp.
GCAATCTCGCCGGCGAAAGCGAAACGCAGGTAGGTGACATCCCTCGCTTCGTTGCGCCAGTTATAGACGCCGATCAGATACTGCGGAACAAAACGGTAACCCGTTTCTTCCAGCGTCTCGCGGATCACCGCATCGGTCAACGACTCCCGGCATTCCAGATGACCCGCCGGCTGATTGAAACGTATCCCTTCGTCGGTTTCCTCTTCGACGAGCAGAAATTTTCCATCACATTCCAGCACGGCAGCGACGGTAACATTGGGTTTCCAGGTCATATTGAACTTGAGGGCGATGCAAAGCGCCTATTTTACCGCCAACCCGGGGGCAAAATCGGCTAGTATTTGCCTTTTCAAATTTGCAGCAGACGGAGATAAAACCATGTCCATGGCGAATCGCGACGGATTCATCTGGCACGACGGCAAACTGGTGCCGTGGCGCGAAGCTACGACCCACGTACTGACCCATACCCTGCACTATGGCATGGGTGTATTCGAGGGGATTCGCGCCTACGAGGCCGAAAAAGGCACCGCCATTTTCCGCCTTGGGGATCACACCGATCGCCTGTTCAACTCGGCCCATATTTTCCAGATGAAGATGCCGTTCGACAAGGCCACGCTGATCGAAGCGCAAAAAGAAGTCGTGCGCGCCAACCAGCTCGACTCCTGCTATATCCGCCCGATCGTATTTTATGGTTCCGAAGCCATGGGCATCGCCGCCACCGCGATCAGCACGCACATCGCCGTTGCGGCCTGGCCGTGGGGCGCCTACTTGGGTGCCGAAGGCATGGAAAAGGGCATCCGCGTCAAAACCTCCTCGTTCACCCGCCACCACGTCAACGTCAACATGTGCCGCTCCAAATCGGTCGGCACCTACACCAACTCGATCCTGGCGCACCAGGAAGTCGCGCACGACGGCTATGACGAGGCGCTGCTGCTCGACGTCGACGGCTACGTCGCCGAAGGGGCCGGCGAGAACGTCTTCATCGTCAAGAACGGCAAATTGTTCACGCCGGATCTCACCTCCTGTCTCGAAGGCATCACGCGCGCCTCGGTACTGACGCTGGCCGACGAACTCGGCATCCAGGTCGTCGAGAAGCGCATCACGCGCGACGAAGTCTATTGCGCCGACGAAGCCTTTTTTACCGGCACCGCCGCCGAAGTCACGCCGATCCGCGAACTCGATAACCGCCAGATCGGCGCCGGTCATCGCGGCCCGATCACCACCCGCATCCAGGGCCTGTTTTTCGACTGCGTCAATGGCAGGGTACCGGCGCATGCCGACTGGCTCACTTACGTATAGCCCAACTCGCAGGTCGGATCAGGCCGCCAGACGGCGACCCGACGATCGGGTTGGCGTTGGGTTGCCACCAGGCGACCCGAACCGACCTGCCTGACCATCGTTTAATTTCAGATCGCAAGGTTCCGCATCATGGTCGAAAATACAGTATCGAAGCCCATTGAAATCACCGCGCATGACCTGCCGCTGCACTGCCCGCTGCCCGACGCGCCGCTCTGGGCACGCCATCCACGGGTCTTCCTCGACGTCACCCATACCGGCGAAGCCGTCTGCCCCTATTGCAGCGCGCACTATGTCTTCAAAGGCGAAATGCCCAAGGGGCATTGAATCGGTAAGGGAGTCAGAGGCTGTGAATTAATGGATAAACACCTACCAAGCCGTCATTCCGCCGCAAGCCGGAATCCAGTACCTGCCTCTGATATCCATTAAGACAATCGTATAAACGAGCTGGACCCCGACTTGCGCCGGGGTGACGAGCGTTGAATTGAGGCAGTAATGATTTTTTCACAGACTCTCAGGAGTAAGGAGTGAAGAGTAAAAACCAGGCAGCCGGAGAGCCAGTTTGACTCCTCACTCCTCACTCCTGACGCCTCACCGCCTTAAAGCCCTGGTGGTCGCTCCCGCCTGGATCGGCGATACCGTCATGGCGCAAGCGCTGTTCGCGCGCCTGCACCGGCACACGCCGGGGCTGCAACTCGACGCGCTGGCGCCGCGCTGGGTGGCCCCCGTACTGCAACGCATGCCTGAAATCGGGCAGATCATCGACAACCCCTTCATTCAGGGCGAGCTTTCCCTCACGGCGCGTTATCGTCTGGCGCGCCAGGTGGCGCAAACCGGTTATCGGCGCGCTTACATCCTGCCTAATTCGCTCAAGTCGGCGCTCATTCCTTTCTTTGCCGGAATCCCGGAACGTATCGGCTTTACCGGCGAAGCCCGTTACGCACTGATCAACCGTCGCCACACGCTGGACCCGATCGCGCTGCCGCAAATGGCCGATCGTTTCGCACAACTCGCCGAACCCGTCGGGGCGCTGCTGCCCCGGCCTCTCTCGCTGCCGCGCCTGGCCTCCAGCAGCGGGCAACAGGACGCGACTCTCGCTGCACTCGGTATCAGACGACCGGATAAAGTGGCGGTTTTCTGCCCCGGCGCCGAATACGGCCCGGCCAAGCGCTGGCCGACACGTCATTTCGCCAGCCTGGCCGATCAACTGATCAGGCGCGGTTACGCCGTCTGGCTACTCGGCTCGGCGAAAGACCAGGCGATCGGCGACGACATCGTCGGCCGGGCTTCAGCGGCCCCGGTGCCAGTCAACCTCTGCGGTCGCACCTCGCTGACGCAGGCCATCGACCTGATCGCCACGTCCAATGTCGTCATCTGCAACGATTCCGGTCTGATGCATGTCGCCGCCGCGCTCGATCGGCCACTGGTCGCCGTTTACGGATCCTCGTCACCCGGTTTTACGCCGCCGCTCTCGCTACGCGCAACAATCATCAGCCTCAATCTTGATTGCAGCCCCTGCTTCAAGCGCGAGTGCCCGCTGGGACACCTCGACTGCCTGAACAAACTTGAGCCCCAACGCGTGCTTGATGCCTGCCCTACGGAGTCGGCCACATGAGTGTCATTTACACCAGCGCCGAAGACGCGGAGCAGGCCTTTTACGAGGCCATTGGCCGTGGCGACCTCGACGCCATGATGTGTGTCTGGGCCGATGACGAAGAAATTGTCTGCATTCACCCGACCGGGCAACGTTTGCGTGGTCCACTGGCCATACGCGATAGCTGGCGCAGCATATTCGCCAGCAATTCCCGTCTCACCGTGCACCTCAAGCGCAGCGTATGCTGGAAAGGCCTGTTGATCGCCGTCCATAGCGTTATTGAAACGCTCTACCTCGGTAACGAACCGACACCGCACGGACCGATGTTGTCGACCAATGTATTCCAGCGAGGCGCCAATGGCTGGCGCCTGCTCTCGCACCATGCTTCAGCCGCCGCCGATACCGGCAGTGCAGAAGCCGGCAGCGCGCCGCAAGCCCCACCGCTGCGCACCCTGCATTGATCGCCTACCCGGCCCCGAAGTGGCTCCCTGGCGGCCACCTGCAGACCCTCTACCCGCTACTCATCAAGCCCGTCACGCACCCCTACCGGCGACAGCGCTGGGAAACGCCGGACCAGGACTTCATCGACCTCGACTGGAACGAACCGGCAGCTTGCGTAGCAGATGACCCGCAAACGCCGCTCGTCGTGCTGTTTCACGGGCTTGAAGGCAGCTCGAACAGCCACTATGCGCGATCCCTCATGCAGCGGCTGACAGCCGTTGGCTGGGGTGGCGTGGTCATCCACTTCCGTGGCTGCTCCGGCGAACCCAACCGGCTGCCACGCGCCTACCACTCGGGCGACAGCGAAGAAATCGAGTGGATACTGCAGCGCCTCAAACAACAGCATCCGCACCGAACGCTCTATGCCGTTGGCGTCTCGCTCGGTGGCAATGCCCTGCTCAAATGGCTGGGCGAGCGCGAATCCGCCGCCGCCCGTTATATCGGCGGCGCTGCCGCAATCAGCGCACCGCTCGACCTCGCCGCCTGCGGCCACCAACTGGCGCGTGGATTCAACCGTGTCTATACGCAGCATTTTCTACAAACGCTTAAACAAGGCGCTGCGGCCAAACTGCTGCGCTTTCCCGGCTTGTTCGACGAACGCCGCATGCTCGACGCCGCCACCCTTTACCAGTTCGACGACGTGGTCACCGGCCCGCTACACGGCTTTGCCGGCGCCCACGACTACTGGCGACGCGCTTCAAGCAAACCCTGGCTAAACGCCATCCGCCTGCCGACGCTGGTGCTCAACGCGCAGAACGACCCGTTCCTGCCCTCCCACGCACTACCGACCAGCGATCGGGTTGCCGCCGCAGTGAAACTCGAATACCCGCGCGAAGGCGGGCATGTCGGTTTTGTTAGCGGCAGCCTTCCCGGACGACTCGACTGGTTACCGGATCGCCTGCTGTATTTCTTTCAGCATGAAGTTGTCCAGGCTTTGTAGGAACTTTCTTTGCTCGTGCTAGGATTTGTTTCCAACGCCAAGGCCGAACCGATAACTTATGCCCGAAACCCAAAGCCCGCAGATATTTCTTGGTCGCCAGCCGATTCTCGGGCGTGAGCAGCACTTGTTCGCCTACAAACTGCTTTTCCGCGATGGGCTTGCCAGCGGCAAGCGCGCCGGCCTCGCCGACCCGACCCGGGCCACCGCGACGGTCATCGCCAATGCCTTTACCGAACTGGCCATTCATGACGCGCTCGGCCCTTATCGCGGCTTCATCAAGGTCGACCACGATCTCCTGTTCAGCGACCTGATCGAAGTGCTGCCGCCGCAACTTGTGGGCTTTGAATTCAGTGAAGGCCCGTTCCTCACGGAAGAAGTCGTCGCACGTTGCCGGCAACTTCACGGCAAGGGCTTCATGCTGGCCATTGACGACATTGGTCTGCTCGATGCGGCCTGTTGCCTGCTGCTGGAATGGGTCGACATCGTCAAGATCGACATCACTAAACGGGATGGCGAACGATTGCGCGAACGCGTTGTGCAACTCAAGCCCTTTGGCAAAAAACTGCTTGCCGAAAAGGTGGAAACCATCGAGCAGTTTGCCTTGTGCCAGAGTCTCGGCTTTGACCTGTTTCAGGGCTATTACTTCGCCAGGCCGACCATCCTCGTCGGCAAAAAGCTCAACCCCTCGCAACTGGCGCTCATTCGCGTGCTCGGACTGGTGCTCGAAGACGCCGATACCGGCGAGGTTGAAAACGCCTTTAAGCTCGAACCGGGGCTGACCGTCAACCTGCTGCGCCTGACCAATTCAGTGAGCTGTGGACTGGCTACGAAAATCACCTCGCTGCGGCACGCCATCACCATTCTCGGTCGCCGGCAGTTACAGCGCTGGCTGCAACTCCTGATCTACACCCATCCCATGGGCACAACGCAGGACATCAATCCCTTGCTGCAATTGGCGGCCACCCGTGGACGGCTGATGGAACTGCTGGCCGAGCGTCTGCAGGCAAAAAATCGCGAGTTTGCCGATCACGCCTTCATGGTCGGCATCCTCTCGCTGATGCCCACGCTGCTCGGCGTAGCGATGGAGGAGATCCTCGCGCAGTTGCCCGTCACCCTGCGCGTCAAGTTGGCGTTGACCGGGCAAGGCGAGCTCAGGGGCCAGCTTGGAAAAGTGCTGCGCCTCGTTGCCGCCACCGAACAGACCGACCCGCTCGCGCTTTATGAAGCGCTGCACCACGTTCCCGGAATCAATGCCAATTCTCTTGGAGTTTGTCTGACGCAAGCCCTGACCTGGGCCAACAGGCTTGGACAAGAACAGGACACCACCGCCCCGGCGTTAGCCGCCCGCATTTCCGTACCTCTCCATGAGTGATTCAGCCATCCACGAAGCTCTTCTCAGCCGTCAGCCGGTTCTCGACCTGCAACAGGAACTCGTCGGTTACGAACTAATGCTGCAGCCGCCGACTGACGCCAACAACACGCTCGCGCACGACAGTTTGCCTGCGGCAGCGCTCGTTTGCGCCGTCTACGCCGAACTTGGCATCCGCAGCGCGCTCGGTCGCAACAAGGCATTCCTGCGCGTCGACCTGGATTTTTTTCATGGCGATGCGATTGAAGCCCTGCCGGCCGACGCCGTTGTGCTCGAACTCGTTCTTGATGCCGCGCCTGACGAGCGCACTCTCGAACGCTGTCGCGCCCTGCGTGATCGTCACTTTTCGCTGGCACTGGGCAGCTACTCTGGTCTGGATGAACGCAGCCGACCCGTGCTGACCCTGCTTGACGTAGTCAAGATCGACATCCGTCAATGCGACGATGCGATGCTCAGCGCACTTGCCGGGCCACTGACCCGCCTCCCGCTCAATCTGCTCGCGCAAGGCGTAGATAAACAGGAAGATATGGAGCGCTGTAAAAAAGCCGGCTTCCAGCTTTTTCAGGGATATTATTTCGCCCGTCCTGAAATCGTCAGCGGGCGCCGGCTCTCGCCCTCGCAAGCCAGCTTGATTCAACTGATTAACCTGTCCGGCCGCGATTCAGACACGGCCAGGATCGAAGAAGCTTTCAAGCATGAGCCGGCGCTCGCCGTAAACCTGCTGCGCATTGTCAATTCGGTCGGCCAGGGACTGCCCCAGCGCATCGGCTCGCTGCGCCACGCCATCACTCTGCTCGGCAGGCGCCAGTTACAGCGCTGGCTGCAGTTGCTGCTGATGACCCCCCCGGGGAAAACACCCGATGTCAGCCGTTCCCCCTTGCTCCAGGTCGCCGTACTACGTGGGCGCATGATGGAAATGCTGATCGGATACAGCCTGCCGCATGACCGTAAACTCGCCGATCAGGCCTTCATTACCGGAATCATGTCGATGATGCCGGCGGCACTTGGCCTGCCGATGAACGAGATACTCGAGCAAATCTCGCTCGAACCCGAGGTGATGGAGGCGCTGACATCGCATGCAGGCGCCCTCGGGCAGACCTTTGCCCTGCTCGAATGCTTCGATGCTGACGATGGTCAGGGCTGCGACCGCCTGCTCGCTCCATTACACGCCAGCGGTCTTGATCGGGGCACACTCAACACTTGCCTGGCAGAGTCTTTACGCTGGGTCAACGGCAGCAGCGAATAACCGCTGATCGGGAAAACACGACGCTTGTTCAAGCTTCAATCGATATTGTCAGGTTTCGCAGTGCTGAAGGTCATGGATCCGACGCCATAGCTGACCTGCCCTTTTCCCTCCCTTGCAGGGCGCATTCCCAATCTCGCCCCCCGACCCCTTCCCAGGGAGCGAGGGTAAGTCGCATTACGGCAGGTCGTTACCTCCTGCGCTAAGACCGAAAGTCGTCAGCCGCAGGAAGCAACGATCGAGACGTACAATCAACACCTCAGAGGCTGTGAATTTATGGATCATCACTCACCAAGCCGTGATTCCGGCGAAAGCCGGAATCCATTACCTTGCACTGATATCCATTAAAACAATGATATAAACGAGCTGGACCCTTGGCTTGCGCCGAGATGAAGAGCGTGTAAATCAGGTAGTAATGATTTTTTCATAAACTCTCAGTTCGCGTGAAATTGAAATCAAGAAATGAAAACAGCAGGGCAAGGCCAGAGAAAAGCCTGGCCTGCCAGCGCTCAAACTGTCGTCGGCAAGCGGCGACGTAGAGCAATCGCACCCATCAAACCCAGGCCGGCGAGCAGCATGGCGAAGGACTCGGGTTCCGGCACGGCCGATACCGTCAGACCGACATATTTCTTTTCGA
>JAYSZS010000381.1:0-3248 GCA_043737935.1 Propionivibrio sp.
CGGTATTCGGTTCGGGCAAAGTGCCGTCCTCGATATCCCTCACCGGCATTGTCGTCTCGCGTCCGAGCAACTGGGCCATCATGCTGCGGTAGGTCGGCGAGAGATGCTGGACGACGACGTAGCAAAGGCCGAGTTGTTTCGGCAGATTGGGCAAGAGCTGGCTCAGGGCTTCCAGGCCTCCGGCGGAAGCGCCAATGCCGACGATGAACGGACGCTCGTCCAGCTTGTTCTCCCTTGGCAGCGCATCGGCCGTGACTGTGGTAACCGCTTTCGGTTTCCTTGGCGCAGTCGTTCTTTTCCTGATCGATTCCAGATAGACTCCCGGATTCACTCCAAGCGGGCTCGCCTGATTGCTTGCGATCCGGCCTGGCTTGGTCACTCAACGCGCCGAGACAGCCGGATCGTCGACCGGTTCCGTAAAATCGGCCTGGCAACGAAAGCTCGAGAAGTATCACCGTTCATGACAACCCATGTCAATCGGCAATGTCGTTCAGAAACGTCACTCGCCCACGCAGGAACTTCGCCTGAAAGCCCGCTACCGTTCGCATTATACGGCCGTGGGCTTTTGCCGAGAGTCGCCCCGTGGCCAGCCCAGATCCCTGTCTTGTTCATCCCTGTCAGACGACGCGCGGGTCGAATTCGTAGTCTGGCGCTTTACTTTTGACGCTTTCGATACTCAGCTTGACTGCTTGATCGCCAGCAGCGCCTGATTGCGCAAGGTGCGCAGTAGCGACAATTCCTTCTCGGGGATGACAATCTCGCCGGCATGATCACCGTCGGAATAAATCATGGCGACCGGATTGCCCTTGATGCACAAGGGAAATATGACAAAGGTTCCGGCATTAATCCCCTTGCGGTACCATTCCGGGATGCGTGAGGCAATCTTTGGATCGTTGGTATCGCTGATCAGGATATCGACCCCCTTGGACAAAGCCGCATGAAATATATCCGGCGTAAAGGTCAGCGAAAAGTTGAAACGCTTGCTCATCTCGGGCGCATCCGGCCCAAAGCCGAAACGGCCGAGCATCGAATTGCTGCGTGCGTCGCGAACGCACAGGATGACCCGCTTGAAACCTTTGGCGCGGTACATGGTTTCCAGAATGATGCGCAGCACATCATTGAGCTTGAAATCCTCGACCAGGGTGTTGCTGATGTCCTGAATTCCCGCCATCAGGATGACTTCACAATTGGCAACTTCAGCGCTTGTGCCCATCTCACCCTCGCCGACCGGGCTGCCTGGCGCGCCCGCCGGAACAAACTCGGAAAGCACCGTTTCCGCGCTATCGCTGGCCGTGGCGGGTAGCGGTTCGACCTGCGCGGCAGGCTCCGTTTTTGCCGTCCACATCTTTATCTGCCGACCAAATGCGGATTGCTTCAGATTGATGCCGATGATCCCCGCGAACTGGGCCACTTCGAGAAAAGATTTCTCCATCGTCTCGCGCAAGGCCTGCTCGTTGAGTGTGATGTTTTCGCCAAAGCGCACCTTGACTTTGTGTAACTCCTTTTGCTGCTGTTCGGGTTGGCCATCAGAAATCATCGTGCACAGTTCATTGGCAAAGGCCGACAGAACCCGCATGCGCTCCTCGACGGTATTTGCCTTGCGCACGTTGCCGGCAGGCAGTTTACGCATGCTGTTGACGATGAGATTTGGGAAACCCCAGGTACGCGCAATGCCGGTGCCCAGATCCTCGAATGAAATACCGAGCACCTGCACTGCTGCCGTTTCCTCGCTGCAGGGCTTCTGTTCGATCACCCGCTTGATTTCCTCGCTTTCGTCCGGGAAGTAATACTGGCTCAATAAACGCCCCAGGTTATGAAACATGGAGCAGATGAATGCCTGCTCGACATCACGCAACGAGGTCATTTCGCCGATGTCCTTGGCCAGAATAGCGGCCAGATTGGCACGCAGGAACTCCTCCTTGAGGTGGGTGGCGTTAGCCTTGTTTTGCAAGTGCTCGAAGAGCATGACGGTGATTGCAATATTGCTTACGGCATCGAAGCCAAGCACCAGCACGGCGCGCGAAATCGTACTGATGCTTCCACCACCCGCCTGCCGGTAATACGCCGAATTGACCATTCGAAGTATCTTGTTGGTCAGCGAAAAATCCTTGAGAATAGAATTAGATAGATTGGAAACACTTTCCTTTTCAGAGCCGGTTATCTTGTTGATCGTACTGACCGACTCAGACAGCGCCGGAAAATCACTTTTGTGTCGCATACGCCGCAACAGGAAATCGATGGTGCTCTGTTTTGCATCTGCCGATGCAACAGGATTTTCCGGTTCGAGATAGCGATCCAGCGCTTCGCGCATAGCGTTGATCGAGCCAAAACGCTGCTGCGGATCACGAGCAAGGGACTTGCAGAGTACGCTGGCGAGTTGGTCATCAAGCTCGATGCCGGCATTCTTTGGTAATTTTATATCTTCGTTGGCTACCCGGTTCATGACTTCATAGACATTGTCGCCCTCCACCGCTCGCTGCCCGGTCAACAATTCGTAAAACACCAGTCCGGCTGAAAATACATCAGTACGCTCGCTGCTTTCCTGATGGGCAATATATTCCGGGGCCATATAGCAGGGTGTTCCCACGTAGGCTTCAGCGTTACTGGACTGCGCCTCAACACGCGCAGCAATGCCAAAGTCCATCACGCGCGGCAGGCCCTCGTTGTCGATCAGGATGTTGTTTGGCTTGAGATCGCGGTGAAGGATTCCCGCCGCGTGGGCATGGGCAATCGCATCGAGCACGGGATAAAGGATCGAGATGGCTTTTACGGGAGTCAGGCGACCGCTGGCTTTCAGGTAAGCGCCTAGATTTTTGCCGGGAACGAACTCAAAGACGAGATAGACATCCCCCTGCTCTTCACCGGCTTCGAAAATGGGAATGATATTCGGATGGCGCAACTGGCTGACCAGGCGCGCCTCGGAAAGCAGTTGGTGATTCTTTTGTAGATCGGGTCGGGAAAAATGCAGTGTCTTGATCGCCACCTCGCGCAGCAGATGCGGATCGCGCGCCAGATAAACAACGCTCTGCGCTCCCCGACCCAATTCGCGGACTATCTCGAAACGCCCTATTTGCTTGCTCATTCCATACATCACCCAGTTTGTGCATCGATCCTGGAAACTGCTGTCAATCGCGGCAGCCGCAACACCCCATTTGGCGAGTATTTGACCTCATCCCTTTCCCCGGCCCTTCTCCGTGCGGGAGAGGGGCCGGGGAGCTGACGATATTGGCATCACGCTAAACTGAGAT
>JAYSZS010000382.1:0-3248 GCA_043737935.1 Propionivibrio sp.
TCGCTTTCGTCGCTCACCACGGCATGCGGATGGTCTATCGGCACCTCACGCCAGGCGATGCCCAAGGCACGGAAGCCTTCTTCCTCGAGCGCGTGGTACTGGCTGCGAATCATCGCCAGCGAGGTCTCGTCAACCGGACGCTGTGCCGCGGCGCCATCCGCTTCATAGTGCGTGCATAGTCCGACGATCTCGTCGGGAGCGCCTTTTACTACCAGCCAGCGTGTTTTGCCGTTATCGATCAGTACCGAAACGCGACGGCGTTCGAAGTCGAAGGGAACCTCGTCGATTTTTTTCCAGGCGCCGGTTTCGATGTGCTGGTGTTCGAGAATGGCTTCGTCAAGCGGGCTTTTCAGGCCGGTCTCGAAAAAGCTGTTGAAATAGGCCATTTCAAGAACCCGCTCGCTGGGCTGGCCTTGTGCATCGACATGTTTTTCCAGGCGGATTTTAGCCTCGGTCAGGGTACCGGTCTTGTCGGTGCACAGCACGTCCATTGAACCCAGATCCTGAATGGCCGTCAGCCGCTTGACGATCATGTGCATTTTTGCCATGCGCATGGCCCCCCGCGACAGCGTAACCGAGATCACCATCGGCAACAGTTCCGGCGTCAGACCGACGGCCAGCGCTACGGCAAAGAGGAAGGATTCCAGCCACGGCTTGTGGAAAAATGCATTGGCCAGCAGCACGAACATCACCATCAGGATGGTCAGCCGCATGATCAGCAGGCCGAAGCGACGGGTGCCGATTTCGAAAGAAGTCGGTTCCGATGGCCGGGAAACGCTGTCGGCAATTTCACCGATCGCCGTCTCCGCACCCGTTTTGACGACCCGCATGCGGGCGCTGCCGCTGACCACCGAGGTGGCCATAAATACCGCATTGCTCGCTTCCTGCAGTTCGGTCGCCGTTGCCGCCAGCACCCCCGCCCGCTTTTCCACCGGGTAGGACTCGCCGGTCAAGGCGGATTGTTTGACAAAGAAATCATGCGCTTCCAGCACCCTCCCGTCGGCCGGAATCATGTCGCCCGCCGAGAGAACGACGAGATCGCCGGCAACCACCTCGGTCACCGGTATCTCGATTTTCTGGCCATCGCGAAGCACGCGGGTGCGCACGGAAACCGACTGGCGCAACTTGGCCGCGGCGGTATTGGCACGGTGCTCCTGGACAAAATCCAGCGTAACGCTGAGCAGAACGATGCAGGTGATGATGACGAAGTTAGTCACTTCCCCGGTGAACGCCGAAACCGCGCTGGCGACAAGCAGGATAATGACGAGTGGATTCCTGAAGCGGGTCATATACTGGAGCAGCAGCGATTTTTCCTGCCGCTCAAGGAAGGCGTTGGGGCCAAATCTGACCAGCCGGGCTTTGGCCTCGACGCTCGACAGACCGGCGGCATCAGTTGCCAGTTCGGCCTGCGGTTCCGTCAGCGGTGACAGCCACCAGCTCGGGTTATCCTGGGGCATGGCATTCACCTGAACCTTTCCTGGGGTAGTGTGCTGGCCACATTCAAGGCCAAATTCATGTCCTGTCTTCGACAGCTTGTGGGCATGACAAACCTTGTCATTCCTGACCGTATTCGCGTACCTTAATCTTCACTTGAGGAAAGGAAGATACCGGTCTGTTTCACAGCGACCAGCTTGCACTGAGCGCTCCAGGCCGTCTGTTCGCTAACGAACACAATTGGAATAATTGGGATTCCGGATTTATACCGGATTACGAAAACGATTCCATGCAGCCGCAGGGAATGGCATGTTTGATCGCTAAAAAACGAATAAAACACTCATGCTTTCCTCACCGTAGCGCAGATTGGCTATGTGCGCTAGCGCCCAGACCAACGACTGACTTTACTCCACTATGCGAACAATAAATTTGGCAAAGTTGACTACCGAGGCTGGCAATCGCCACCGGCATTGCATCTTTATGCGGTGCGTTTGCCAAGTAAACAGTTTGCGTATCACCAGGAGAATTTCCATGCCGGACACCCGCTCAGCCCCTGCAGCCAATCGCTTGCTGGCGGCCCTGCCGCGCAAAGATCGTGAGCGTTTGATGGCGGGCTGCGAGCCGGTCGAGCTTGTCTTTGCCGAGGTTCTGGCCGAACCAGGCGTTCGCTTGCGCTACGTATATTTCCCTACGGAAAGCTTTATTTCCCTGGTCGCGCCAATCGACGGTCGACCCAGCCTTGAGGTGGGCTTGATCGGCAATGAAGGCATGCTCGGGATCTCCTTGATTCTCGGTGTCGAGGTTTCACCGCTGCTCGCCGTTGTGCAGGGTGAAGGGCCGGCCTGGCGTATGGATGCTGATACGTTTTGCCGCGAACTTGGGCTGAGCACGGCGCTGCAAGGTTTGCTGCAGCGCTACCTGTATGTGGAGCTGAGTCAACTTGCACAAACAGCGGCGTGCAACCGCTTCCATCTGCTCGAGGCACGCCTCGCCCGCTGGCTCCTGATGACGCAGGACCGGGCGCACTCAGTCGAGTTTCATGTTACCCAGGAAATTCTCGCCCACCTGCTGGGCGTGCGTCGCGTCGGCGTGACCAAGGCCGCCAGCTCGTTGCAAAATAACAAACTGATCAGCTATTGCCGGGGAAATATCAGGATTGTCGACCGCGACGGTCTGGAAGCCGCCTCCTGCGGATGTTACCAGGCCGACAAGGCGAGCTACGCCGAAATGATGGGGTAGCATTCTTCTCAGGAACGCCTGGCCGCGGCTAACGCTGATGCTGAGCCACGGACCTGACCCCGAAGACGCGTTCGCCAGCCGCCAACTTCGCCACTATCTCGCCATGAGCCATTCCTCCATCCAAAACGAATCAAAGACAGGGCAAGAAATAGGTTATATGACATTAGTGGGCTTAACTAGGGTATCGATTCCGACACGATGCACCGGCGATAGCCGCTGGGTCGACAAAAAAAATCAGCGCCAACGGTTCTTGATATAGATCGATCGCCCGATCTTCATGCGCTTGATCACCAACAGGGAGACACGAGATGGAGCAAGGCGTCATTGACCTATCAAGGCGCAAGCGTTTTGCACTAAAGCGGTATTTTTCTCTGACCAGCCTTCTGTGTACGATCGTCATTGCGCTGCTGCTTGGCTTGAGCTACCAGTACCTTGCCCTCAGCGACCTCAAGAACCTTGCCGAGGGGCGCAATAATGCGCTGACCAAGGCATTGGCCAACGCACTCTGGCCAAAATTCTCGGGGCTCGTCAATGACCATAACAGTGCCACCGCCGATGCGTTGCGTTCGCTGGCC
>JAYSZS010000383.1:0-3239 GCA_043737935.1 Propionivibrio sp.
AAGGTTGATAGTACCTGCATCCAGCAGAGCGGAACAGTAACTTCCTCGAGACCACTAAAAACCTCGTATCCATCCTCTTTGCACTGGTCTTTTGTCGACACTTGCGGCGGCGAGTCGTGTGACACTTGCGCAAGGCCATAGCCATCTCGAATGCCGCTGGCGTGAAGCCCAAAATCTCGGCGAACTTTTTGTCGCCGAGCTTCCGCGCTTCGTCAGTGCAACTGACAGATATTGCCAAACTCGCGTTCACGTCCCCATTGCAGCAGCAGATTGCCCACGCCGCTGGAGAATGTTGGCGTGAGAACCCGACACTCGCCCAGCCTGGGGTTGCGGCTGTCGCTATTTGACTGCGGTTTCCAGGGATCATGCGTGTCTCGTTGCTTCATTGAGACCGGGCCTTATTCTCAATACCATTTTCACGCCTCCTGACGATGGTTACGCGCAACTCATCCCGCAGCAGGCGCTTTCCCTCCGTGCTAAAAAACTCGACCTCAAAGACATAGTCGCCTGGAGACAACTCGAGAATGGTTTCCGTCTCACCGTTTTTCAACGAAACACTTCTTACTGGAACTTTCTTTTTCGTTACGTTCAACGCGAAATAGCCGGCCTCGTTGACGAGGCTTGCGGCAGGAGCAACCCCGAATCCAACTACCCCGAATTTGACCAGTAGTGGAGATTCCATCGGCTCGCCGTTACGGATGTTCTTCACATAAACAGCCTGGCCAATGCTTAAGGGAGTAGTCAACTCGTCCTGATACCATGCTTTACAGGTCGCATCGAACTGCTCGGCGTTGATTTGTGGTGACGGCACTTCAGCACGTTTTCCGACAACAGTTATTCTGATTTCCGGACTGAAAACAAAATAATACGGTGTGCGTGATCGGCAAACAGGAGACGCAGCGTGTGTTGGCCGGCAGGCAAATCAAGCATCGTCCCGGTCTGTCCCTTACCGAAATGACGATATGTTTCCGAGAAAGGAATCGGATCGAAAACTCCCGGCGGTAAAGGCGTGTCGATCAGCAGGTGGTGGTGCCCGGTCTTGTCCTTCTTGTTGCCGGCAGGAATCACCCCCATTCCCCGGATACCGAACTCGACCCAGAACGGACTGCGTACCGTAAAGCCGTTTCCCAGGTTCGAGAAGGTCACGGGAGTCGGGTCAAGCTCCAGGCCGTGCGCGGTTCTCTCGGCAGTGTGCTGCAACCAGCATTTCCGTTGCCATGGGTCTTCGGGAAGTGGTTTTGCCCCAACACCGATCGAGAACCCTATCAGCCATAAACCAGTGCAGCGAAAAAGCCACTTCCGGTAAAGAGTTAACGACCTCATCAATTTGCCCCTTCCAAAAATGAAAATTCAATTGAAGCAAAAGTATCTTAGTCTTCACCTTCCCGGTCAATGCCGGAATTGTCGAAATTGCCCTGACTAAAGTCCACAGGAATGCTCAATGGAACCATGTCCTCCCGGGCGTGTCCCGAAGATTCAGATTGATCACTAGGACGCGGCTACCGAGCAAGACGATGCTTCCGGCATTGCGGTCGTTGCCGGTGTCGCTGTACTCGAAGGCGTAGATGCGGCGGATGCTCAAAACCCCCTCGCTGTCCCGCCCCAGGCTGATGCGCTGGATGGCAACGGTGTCGTCAAGCAGCAGCAGATTTTCCGAACTGCAGGCGGCCTTGGCCGAAGACACCGCCATCTCGCGCGCTTTGAGGCTGTCGTACCAGAGCCAGCCGCCGGCGACCAGCAGCAGAAGTCCGAGAAGATCGAGCAAATCCATGCGCTCAGCTTAACTAAAATTTTGTTCCTGCATCCGGACAATCAGCCGTTCACGACGCGCAGGATTTCTCGCCCGTAGGCCTCAAGCTTCTTCGCCCCGACGCCGCTGATCTGCGCCAGCGCAGCGAGCGATTTGGGTGCGACTTGCGCCATCTCGGCCAGCGTTGCATCGTGGAACACGATGTAGGCCGGAAGGTTATGTTCGCGCGCGACTTCGGCACGCCACGCCTTCAGTGCTTCAAAGCGTTGCAGGCCATGCGCATCGAGCGGCAAGGGCGGCGCCTTGCCCTTGCTTTGCGCGGTGTTGCCGATCCTGCCGCCCTGCCCGCCCTTCGTCCGTTTGGGCATGGTGCTGGGCTGGCGCAGCAACATCCGAACTTCGCCATGCAGCACCTGGCGCGCCGACGGCGTCAGTTCCAGCGTGTTGTACTCGCCTTCGCTGCGCACATAACCCAGGGCAATCAACTGGCGCAACACGACGCGCCATTGCGCTTCGCCGACATCGGCACCCACCCCAAATGTTGACAAGCTCGCATGCCCGTATTGCGCGACCTTGTCGGTATGCTTGCCACGCACCACGTCGATCAGGTGCACGGCGCCGAAACGCTGTCCCCGGTTCTGCTGGAAGCGGTAGATGCACGACAGCGCTTTGCGCGCGGCCTCGGTCGCGTCCCAGGTGGCCGGCGGATGCAGGCAGTTGTCGCAAGCATTCTGCTGCGCGCCGCACGCCGTGCTGGCCTCGCCGAAGTAGTCGAGCAGGCGCACACGCCGGCAATCGTGCGCTTCGGCCAGCGCCAGCAGCGCGTCGAGCTTGCCGCGCTGGCCGCGCTTGAACTCCTCGGCGGCCGGGCTTTCGTCGATCATGCGCCGCTGGTTGACCACATCGGCCAGGCCGTAGGCCATCCAGGCGTCGGCCGGCAGGCCGTCGCGGCCGGCGCGGCCGGTCTCCTGATAATAACTTTCGATGTTCTTCGGCAGATCGAGGTGGGCGACGAAGCGCACGTCGGGCTTGTCGATGCCCATGCCGAAGGCGATGGTGGCGACCATCACGATGCCGTCTTCGCGCAAAAAACGGTCTTGGTGGCGGCGGCGCACGTCGGCATCCAGCCCAGCGTGGTAGGGCAGCGCGCTGAAGCCTTCGCCGGCCAGGAAGGTGGCGGTTTCTTCGACTTTCTTGCGGCTCTGGCAATAGATGATGCCAGCGTCGCCCTCGTGCTCGTCGAGCAGGAAGCGCAGCAACTGCTTGCGCGGCTCGTCCTTCTCGACGATCTGGTAGCGGATGTTGGGCCGGTCGAAACTGGCGACGAACTGTTGCGCCGATTCGAGTGCCAGGCGCTCGATGATGTCGGCGCGGGTGTGGTCGTCGGCGGTGGCGGTGAGCGCAATGCGCGGCACGTCGGCAAAACGCTCGTGCAACTGCGACAGGCCCAGATACTCTTCGCGAAAATCATGGCCCCACTGGCTGACGC
>JAYSZS010000384.1:0-3232 GCA_043737935.1 Propionivibrio sp.
ACTCGCCGAGCGTATGGAGTCGGCACGAAGCCGGCTGGAACTACTCGCCGGACAATTGCCGGAAGCCAAAGCCACCGTTTGAATGTGACCATGCATAAAGAAACCAACTTCCTCGACATCACCCTGCTTGGCAAGGAATATCGTGTAGCCTGCCCGCCCGAAGATCATGAAGCACTGCGGGTTGCAGTGGTCTATGTTGACGAAAAAATGCACGATATTGCCGAGAAAACCAGGAACAATATCTCCGAACGCATCGCCGTCATGGCGGCGCTGAACATCGCGCACGAATACCTCTCGCAGAAGTCCCCGACGGACGAAACAAATAAAGCCATTGGATCGGAAACAGCAGTGGACTTCGGCGCCGTTAAGCGTAGAATTTCTGTCATGGAGGCAGAACTTGATACGGTGCTCACACCGCAGGAATAGTTGCTCTAAGCCTCTGACAGTTGTTCCCTGCGGTGTTTGTCAAGGCCATATATTCCTTGAACCAATAACCTTGGCGTCGGTCACCAACCATTGAAGCTGCTGTTGTGCTGGCCCCATTTGTCGGGTCGGCCTGATGCGGAAGGAAAGTGACTAAACTGAACTCCGGTTCAGGATGCCGGCCTAACGACACTCGCGGGGACTTAATTAAACAGCGCGGAAAGTCTCTTTCCGCGCTGTTTTTTTTCTTTTTTTCGATCGTCAAAACATCGCCAAGAGTGTCATTGATGGAAGCATTCCTTGTCTCCACGGGCATCGTGGCCCTGGCAGAAATCGGCGACAAAACCCAACTGCTGGCCTTCATCCTGGCGGCGAAATTCCGCAAGCCCATTCCCATCGTTTTCGGCATTCTGGTCGCCACGCTGGCCAATCACGCTGTCGCTGGCCTGCTCGGTTCGTGGATTACCACGCTACTCGGGCCGGAAACACTGCGCTGGGTACTAGGCGTGTCGTTCATCGCCATGGCGCTGTGGACACTGATTCCCGACAAGTTCGACGAGAATGACGCCAAACTGGCCCGTTTCGGCGTTTTCAATACCACCTTGATCGCCTTCTTCCTTGCCGAGATGGGTGACAAGACACAGGTCGCCACGGTCGCCCTGGCCGCACAGTATCAGGCCGTGGTTCAGGTTGTCGCCGGAACGACACTCGGCATGATGATCGCCAATGTTCCCGCTGTGCTGCTCGGTGACCGCATCGCCGAACGCCTGCCGGTGCGCACCGTGCATTACATCGCTGCCGCCCTTTTTGCGGTTCTCGGGGTGGCTACCTTGCTGGGTGCCGGCGAGCGTTTCGGCTTCTGACAATCCTTGACGAGGGGAACTTGTTGCGGCACAGCGTGCCCAAAGATGACTTCCTTGTGCTGACGATAATCCCCATGCTTCATTTCGACAACCGCCTGGTGCGCGAACTGCCCGGCGATACCGACACACGCAATCATTCGCGTCAAGTGTATGGCGCCCTCTGGTCGCCGGTCATGCCGACGCCGGTGGCGTCGCCGCGATTGCTCGCTCACTCGCGTGAAATGGCGCAACAACTTGGCCTTGCCGAGCGCGACCTGGCTTCGCCGCAGTGGGTCGAGGCACTGGCTGGCAACGCCCTGTTGCCGGGGATGACGGCTTATGCCACCTGCTACGGCGGTCACCAGTTCGGTAACTGGGCGCGGCAGCTCGGCGACGGCCGCGCCATCTTTCTCGGCGAAACCATCAACAGCGCCGGGCAGCGCTTCGAGCTGCAACTCAAGGGCGCCGGAGCGACACCCTATTCACGCCGCGCCGATGGCCGTGCCGTGCTGCGCTCGTCGGTGCGTGAATTCCTGTGCAGCGAGGCCATGCATCATTTGGGCGTACCGACAACCCGCGCGCTGGCGCTGGTGACCACCGGCGAAGCGGTAGTGCGCGACATGTTCTACGACGGCAATCCGGTCGAGGAACCGGGTGCAGTGGTATGCCGCGTTGCCCCTTCATTCATCCGTTTCGGTCACTTCGAGCTGCCGGCCTCGCGCGGTGACGTGGCGCTGCTGCGCCAGCTTGTAGACTTCACCATCGCGCGCGATTTTCCGGAACTCGCAGTGGTGCCGGAAGAACGGCTGCTACGCTGGTTTGTCGAGATTTGCGAGCGCACCGCACGCCTCATGGTGCACTGGATGCGGGTAGGCTTTGTGCATGGGGTGATGAACACCGACAACATGTCGATTCTCGGGCTGACCATCGATTATGGCCCTTACGGCTGGGTCGACGATTTCGACCCTTCGTGGACACCCAACACAACCGATGCGGCCGGCCGGCGCTACTGCTTCGGCCGGCAACCCGAGATCGCGCGCTGGAACCTCGAACGGCTGGCTGATGCACTGGCAATCATCGCGCCGGAACCGAGCGCATTGGCGCTCGGACTGGAGCGCTACGACGAGATTTACACTAAGGAATTCAGCCACTCTTTTGCCGCCAAATTTGGCTTTGCGGCCTGGCGCGAGGCGGACGCCGAGCTGATCGAGTACGTTTTTTCACTAATGCACCGGGCCGAGGTCGATATGACCTGGTTCTTCCGCAAGCTGGCACTGATCGACGTTGAAGCACCGGCACTTGGTCATCTGCACGACGTTTTTTATCGCACAGAACTGTTAACTGAGCATGCCAGCGAATTTTCAACCTGGCTGGCACGCTGGGCTAACCGCGTACGCTCCGATGACGAGCACGCAGAAACACGAAGGGCGCGCATGAACGCCGTTAATCCGCGCTACGTGCTGCGCAATTATCTGGCCCAGCAGGCGATTGATCGGGCTGAACAGGGCGACCCGGGAATGATTTACGATTTGCTCGACGTGCTGCGCAATCCCTACGCCGAACAAGCGGGTAGAGAGACTTTCGCCGCCAGACGTCCCGAGTGGGCGCGTAACAAGGCCGGTTGTTCGATGCTCTCGTGCAGCTCGTAACAATTCACCAAAAAAATTCGCCTGTAGTAGCGCGTAGAATGGGGCTTTCCGAATTATGGAGTGGCCATGCCCTATACCGCCGATCTGGTTGATGAACTCAATGCCCTGATCCGTTTCGAGCTGGAAACCAGACAGCAGGGAATCAAGGTACACAAGACAGCCGATGCACTGGTGATTTCAGCAGTTCAGCGCTTGCACGCCAAGGGCTTGATCACTCAGGCTGATGGAGGTTACCTGACCCGTCTCGGGCGGGAAGCGACCGAGCATGCTCAGACGATGCTCGGCCTTTTGACAATGGGAATTGCCGCTAGAGTTTCC
>JAYSZS010000385.1:0-16199 GCA_043737935.1 Propionivibrio sp.
TGGGCAAACTTCAAATGCATTACCACCAAGCCACCAAGAGCACCAAGGAACACCAAGTAAAACCTTTTTGTTTTCCTGGTGCCTTCGTGGTGGTGAGCTTGGGTTAAGCCATACATGTTTAGCGCCGCCGATCACGGGTTCATGGCGAGGGCGTTACGTCTGGCCGAACTCGGCCTCTATTCGACCTCGCCGAATCCGCGCGTCGCTTGCCTCATCGTCAAGGCTGGCGTGATTGTCGGTGAAGGCTGGCACCGTCGCGCCGGTGAAGCCCACGCTGAAATTCATGCCCTGCAAGCGGCCGGCGATCAGGCACGCGGCGCCACCGCTTACATTACCCTTGAACCCTGCGGTCATCATGGCCGCACGCCGCCGTGTACCAAAGCGCTGATCGCCGCCGGAGTATCGCGCGTCGTCGCCGCCATACAGGATCCCAATCCGCAGGTGGCCGGAAGCGGATTGTCACGCTTGGCGGCGGCGGGCATTGTCGTTGAATGCGGCTTGCTGGAAGCCGAAGCCCGCGAACTCAACATCGGTTTCGTCTCGCGCATGATGCGCGGTCGGCCCTGGCTGCGCATGAAGCTGGCCGCCAGCCTGGACGGTAAAACGGCGCTGGCCAACGGCGTCAGCCAATGGATTACCGATGCCGCAGCCCGGCACGACGGGCATCGCTGGCGGGCACGTGCCTGCGCCATCCTGAGTGGAATCGGCACCGTGCGCGACGACGATCCGCAACTCAACGTCAGAAACGTGGACACCGGACGTCAGCCCTTGAAAGTGGTGGTCGACAGCCGCCTCGAATTGCCGCTGCAGGCCAGGGTGCTGAACGGCGGCGGGTTGCTGGTGGTGACCGCAAGCGAAGAGTGCGAAAAATCCGCCGCGCTGCGCGAACGGGGTGCCGAAATCGTGTGTTTGCCCAATACCGATGGCAAGGTGGACTTGCCAGCGCTCATGGAGGAACTCGCCCGGCGTGGCATCAACGAACTGCATGTCGAGGGTGGCTTCCGCCTAAACGGCGCATTGCTTGCCGCCGGTCTGGTCGATGAATTGTTATTTTATTTCGCACCCTGCCTGATCGGCGATGCGGCACGCGGCATGTTCGATCTGCCGGCACTTGAGTCGCTGAAAGGTAAACGCAGACTGGCGGTTAACGACATGCGCATGCTCGGTGCCGACCTGCGAGTCCTGGCGCGTTGCCTGCCGTGTTGAAACGCACCTTTGTTTCCCAAGTTAAAACCATTCGGAAAATTAAAATGAAAACGCTCGAATGTAAAGATTGTCTTCGACTGGCAGCCGAATGTTTGCTGACGGCCATCAAGAGACATTCTGGATTTTCTCCAAACCAGCCATTGATGATATGTCGTTAACTTAAAGCAGACTTTTGATCTGAGGCCTGGGATTGCAGGTCGGCTGCGCCGCGACAACGGACAGTCGAATTTTATGAATTTGGATGCTGTCTGCAAAGCGTTAATCGCAAAATGCCGGTTCCTGATATGCCGAAACTATGCCAATTGTTGCCCCCGCTTGGCATCATGCAGTGTTTGGGGCGCTACATGGCGGGCCAATTGCCACGCATGCCGGCCCAATTTCGACGATTGACTGTGCACCCGGCGTCAGCCATAATCATTCATCGGATTTCCTATGATTTCCTTAGTCATTAATAACTCGCGTTTGCGCTCAGTCGTTCGCCCTTACGGGAGCCTCCCATTGAAAAACGTTAATTTTGCGACCCGCATATACCTCAGCTTCACGGTCTTGATGGTATTGATGGTTACGGTTGCACTGACCGGCTATTGGGGCCTGAAGACCCAGCGCAACAGCGTCAGCGACATGCTTCGTTCGGAGGTGCAGCTGAACGATCTGGCCAGCGAAGCGCGCTATCATCTGCTGTCGCTGCGAAGGTTTGAAAAGGATAGCCTGATAAACGCTGACGACGCGGAAGCGGTGACATCGTATGTTGCCAAGTGGGAAAAATCATTTGCCCGATTACAAGCCAGTCTAAATAAGGCAATAAAGATTAGCAGTGGCGATGAAGCAAAATCGCTCGAAAACATCAAGGCCAGCGCCGTCGAATATGGAGACGGCTTCCGCTCCGTGGCCACACAGTTGGGCCAATCGATCACAACAGCCCAGGCCGGAAACAGCGCGATGTCAAAATTCAAGTCGGCTTCGCGCGGTATGGAGGCCGAACTGGGTGATCTGCTTGACATCACACAGGTACGCGCCGAAGGTGTGGTCGTCAAACTGGGCAATGAAAGTGACAAAGTCGGCCTGGCGCTGATGATTCAGGGTGCAGTCGCCTTGCTGCTGGCCGTGGTGATTTCCTGGAGCATAGGAAAGTCGGTGCGGACGCCATTGAATGCCTCGCAGCGTACAGCGACGCAGATTGCCACGGCAAAGGATTTGACGATTGCTATGCCGGACGCCGGCAAGAATGAAATTGGCAACATGCTTGCTGCGTTTTCATCGCTGTTTTCCAACCTAAGGGGTCTGATCCGCAAGGCCCGCAACAGCGCCGACGAGGTGTCGGACAAGGCCAACGAAATGCATCAGCTTTCGGAAGCACTAACGAGTGCATCGTCAAAACAGGCCGACACCTCGGCCTCAGTGGCGGCTGCAGTCGAACAGCTCACGGTCAGCATTTCGGTGGTGGCAGAAAATGCCAAGGGTGTTAGCGAAACGTCGCAGATGGCCATGTCGCAAGCCGACGAAGGCGAGCGACTGGCCTCGCTAGCAGCCGATGATATTGGACGTATTTCGATTACATTGGAGGCGGCTGGTGTTTCAATGGATGCGCTAAACGAGCGCTCCGACGAAATTGGAGACATTGTGCGCGTGATCAAGGACATTGCCGACCAGACAAATTTGCTCGCCCTTAACGCCGCAATTGAGGCGGCACGTGCGGGCGAACAGGGGCGGGGCTTTGCTGTGGTAGCAGACGAAGTACGCAAGCTTGCCGAGCGCACGACTCGCGCAACGACTGATATCTCGAACAAGATCAGCACCGTGCATGGCGATACCGTCGAAGCCAACAGCCGCATGAAGCAGGCACTTGACCAGATTAAAGTCAGTGTTGCCAGCGCTCGTGAACTGGCAATGGCAATGAACGTCATCCGGGAGGGATCACGGGCCGCTGTCGGTGCGTTGGAGGAAGTCGCGGCTGCCGTACGCGAGCAGCGTGTCGCCTCGACTCAAATTGCCCGCGATATGGAACGTATCGCGCAAATCAGTAGCGAAACTCATGAATCGGCGTCGTCGGTCAGTACATTGGCGCGTTACCTTGGTGAGTCGTCTAATGAACTCAAGGTGCAGATCGGCCAGTACACGGTCGACTAGGCATGGTTATTTTCCCCATGCTCGATTCATGCTACGTCTGGACAAGCGTTTTACTGACTCAACGTGTTGCACACAACCAAAGGAGATCCCCGATGAAACAAGCAATTCGAAATGCAGTTTTGTTTTCCGCTCTTGGCCTCAGCAGTGTTGGCGCATTTGCCGGCAGTTGCGATCTTTCGATCACACGTACCGCCTGCCCGGGAAAAGAAGCGATCAGTTACAAAAAATGCGACGGCCAAGCCTCGTGTGTGGAAAAGGAGACTGCGGCCGATGCTGCCGCCTGCAAGGCAATGGCTGTGGAGGCTTGCAGCAACAAGCGTCTTGAAATTACAAAATCGAAAGTAATCACGGCCAAGTTTGATGGCAAGGAAATCAAGACAGACGGCGGCGACACCGACTTCTGTAAAGCCTTTCCAAATCGCAGCAAGGAATTTGACAAGTGCAGTTAAGCCAGTGGTTTTAGTTCATCACCAACCGCCACTGCCAGCCCCCGCCCGTCGGGGCTTTTCATTTTTGCGTCAGTAAGTATCATTACCCGATTCTAACCCCAACAATGTGCCATACCAGCACGAGCGCATGTGCATGATCGTCATTAGACAATCAGTTAAAATTTTCCATGAGCACGTCCTTGATCCCCCGCAGCCCGGTGCGGTCAATGTCTGCCTGCAGCAAACCTGAAATTTTGGCCTCTACCAGGAATTCATTGACGTAGGCGAGATGACTAGCGTGTCCCTTTTGAACCACGACGCGTTGAAGGTATTTCCCGTGGCATGTCTCAAGTACTTGGGAAGTATGCAGTTGATTGAAATATCCAATGAGTGCCGTGTGCGATGACTACAACGCGTCCGCTTGCGCTGCTCCCAACAGCTCGAAAGCGGAATATGGTCATTGCCAATGATTCTCCATTGAGGGCATTGCAGCATTCGGCAACAGCCTACCCTTTTTGGTCAAACCCCGCGACTGCTCCCGAAAGGCTGCAGATTACATTGGAATATTAGTGTTAAATGTCGAACGGCGGCTTCCGTTTTTCGGTGGTTGAGGTGAATGGCTGCTTTCACGAACGTCGACCGTTGGTACCGGGTCGTAACGGACTGTCGTAAATCCAGAAAGCAACAACTCGCGAGTGGCGGGTTTTGATTGTTATAGGTACCTGGTTTGCGGTGGATTTCCAGCACAGCTCGCATCTGAGACGCTACTTGCCGCAAACAGTGCACTGCGGGTCCTTGCCGAATTTCACGCTGCGCCATTCCATGGTCAGGCCGTCAAGCAGCAGGAGGCGGCCAATCGCTGCCTGGCCGGCGCCAGAGATAATTTTCAGCGCTTCGGCCGCCTGCATGGCGCCAATGATGCCGGTCAGCGGGGCGAAGATGCCCATCACCGCGCAGCGCGTTTCCTCGGCATCGTCGCCTTCCGGAAACAGGCAGTGATAACACGGCGAGTTTTCGCGCCGTGAGTCGAATACCGCGAGTTGCCCGCTGAAACGGATCGCCGCTCCTGAAACTAGCGGGGTGTGTTGTCTGACGCAGGCGCGATTGACGGCGTAGCGGGTGGCGAAGTTGTCGCAACAGTCGACGACGACATCGGCATCGGCAACCCGTGCTTCCAGCCGTTCTCCGGCAAGGCGTTCGCCAATCGCTTCGACCACGACTTGCGGATTGATCCGGGTCAGTGCCGTTTGTCCGGAGACGGCCTTCAACTGGCCGATGCTCTCCTGCGTGTGCAGAATCTGGCGTTGCAGATTGGTCAGGTCAACGGTGTCGCCATCGGCCAGCGTGATGCGGCCAACGCCGGCAGAAGCGAGATAGAGCGCTGCGGGCGAACCCAATCCGCCTGCACCGATGATCAGTGCATGTGCGCCGATGATTCGGGTCTGGCCTTCGATACCGATTTCGTCAAGCAGGATGTGCCGGCTGTAGCGTAGAAGCTGCTCGTCAGTCATCGCGCGAAGCCGGAAAAGGGAATAAAAGTCAAGACCAATGGGTTACGAAACGGGGTAAATTTGTTCTAGAAACACTCGTCATTCCGGCGAAGCCGGAATCCAGATTTGTACAACTGATCAAGATGTTAGTAAAACTGTTTTGATGGACGAACTGGATTCCTGGTCAAGCCCGGAATGACGGTAATTCAATGAGTTAGCGTTAGAACAAATTTACCCTGGTTAAGAGGAAGTCACCTGGTTTAGCTCTTGTTTATCTTGGTGGAACTTGGTGTCCTTTGTGTCTTAATGGTGAAGTTCTTGCCTTTTAACACGACACACGACCCGCATTACTTGTATTCGCGCCATTCCGGCGGCGTGTCGTCGTGGTCGCCGTGCGGGTGGCGTTCCCAGGCGTGGGTGTAGGCCTCGTGCTGCGACTTCTTGAGTAGTCGATGCGGAGCGTCGAGGTTGTGCAACTGGGTTTCCTCTACATAGTAGATCAGTGCGCGCATCATCTTGCTCATCAGCGTGTTGTCGAGGTGGTAACCCTTGTCTTCTAGCGTTCCTTCGAGTTCCTGTAGCGAATGCTCATGCAGATCGTAAGCGACGCCTATTGTCCGACGCTCGACGTGAGACTGGACTTCCAGATGCTCAAGCTTGCCAAGAAAGTTGGACGCTTCGGGCACCTGTCCGGGGGGGAACTTTGAAAACAGAACATTTCGTTCCTTGCGGATCGGTGCCGATTTGTTTGGCGTCGCCTGCGCTCGTTTCATGTTCAACTTCCGAGGTGCCTAGGGCTTGTTATGCATGATTTGCAGACCCTTGAGCAGGTTGAGCGCCTGGTTGAGCTGATAGTCCTTCTTCGAGGCCAGCTCGCGGCTTGGCGGTTCGAGCGGCTCATCGCCCTCGTCTTTGCCCGGACTGCTCTTCGGCTTGGCTGGCGACTTGCTTTGCGTCTTGACCGGTGTTGCCGCATCCTTTTCCTTATTGTTTCCCAGATGATTTTCGAGGTCGGCTTCGCGCAGGTGCGTCGAAGAACTTCCGTTGGCGCTTTCCTCGACGACAATGTCGGGAACGATGCCTTTGGCCTGAATTGAACGGCCTGACGGAGTGAAGTAGCGCGCTGTCGTCAGCTTGATGGCCGTTTTGCCGGGCAGGGGCAGTACGGTTTGTACCGAGCCTTTGCCGAAGCTTGTGGTGCCCATGACGACTGCTCGCTTGTGATCCTGCAGCGCACCGGCAACGATTTCGGAGGCGGAAGCCGAACCGCTGTTAATCAGCACGACCATCGGTACCTTGCGTATTTCGGCCGGCAAATTCTTTATGTAGTCTTCCTTGTTGCCGCGCAGGTAATCCTCGGGCAAGGTGTAGAACTGGTGCTTGGCATCCGGTGTGCGGCCATCGGTTGAAGTGACCAGGGTGTTCGGCGGCAGGAAGGCAGCCGATACGCCAACGGCCATATTCAACAGACCGCCCGGGTCGTTGCGCAGGTCGAGTACCAGGCCCTTGAGCGGTCCTTGTTTGTAGAGATCATTCAGATGTTTGACCAGCGCTGCCACCGTGTTTTCCTGGAACGAGGTAACGCGCAGGTAACCGTAGCCGTTTTCGACAAGCTTGGATTTGACACTCTGCACCTTGATGACTTCGCGCGTCAGCGTGATCTCGATCGGTTTGGTTTCGCCCTTGCGCAGGATGGAAAGCCTGATCTGGGTCTTGGGTTTGCCGCGCATGCGCTTGACCGCGTCGGAGAGCGTCAGTCCTTTGACCAGCGTGTCGTCGAGCTTGAAAATCAGGTCGCCTGGCTTGACCCCGCTGCGATCGGCCGGCGAGTCCTCGATCGGCGAAACGACCTTGACCAGACCGTCTTCCATGCCGACTTCTATGCCGAGGCCCCCAAACTCGCCCTGGGTGCCCACCTGCAAATCCTTGTAGGCGTCGGCGTCCAGATAGGTGGAGTGTGGATCCAGATTGGAGAGCATGCCGCTGATCGCATTGGTAATCATTTTCTTGTCATCGACCGGCTCAACATAGCCCTGTTTGATGGCGTTGAAAACCTCGGCAAAGGTACGCAGTTCCTCGATCGGGAGATTGACGCGCGTTTCCTTTTCAGCAATTGCGGAAAACTGCAGGCTGATCAGAACACCGCCTATCAATCCGGCGCAAACCAGTCCGGTTTGTTTCAACTTACCCATCACTGTGACTCCAAGACAATATCATTTCAGATTGACCCATTTCAGCGGGTCGAGCGGCTGCCCCTGATGACGCAGTTCAAAGTATAAACCCGATTCCGGATTTCCACCGCTGTTCCCCACGGCGGCGAGGGTATCGCCCCCGCGCACGGTGTCGCCGACCTGTTTCAGCAGGGCATCGTTGTTGCCATAGATCGACAGATAACTGCTGCCGTGGTCGACAATCATGAGATTGCCGAAACCGCGCATCCATTCGGAAAATACCACACGACCACCGGCAATGGCCTTGACTTCGCTGCCAGCGTTGGCCCGGATAAACAGACCTTTCCAGGTGCCGCCTTCCTGCCTGGCGCTACCAAAACGGTTGCTGACCAGGCCTCGCGCCGGCAAGCGCAACTCGCCTTTCAGGCGCGCAAAGCTTCCGGCGGGCGCCGCTTCCGGCGATCTTTCGTTACTGATCTCCGAGCCCGTCGCTTGTTCCGACGGGGAACGCTTGCTCGCTTGCGGCGGCGATTTACGGGGGACTTCACGACGCGGAGCGGGTTTCGTGGCGACGATCCTGGCCAGCCGTTCAATCAGTTGCGATAACTGCTTCTCGTCGCGTTGCAGGTTGCCGATGGTACGCCGCTGCTGCGCAATCTGTGCCGACATTCTCTCCAGCACCGCCTTGCGTTGCTCGCGCTGGGCAACAAGTTTGCCGTGTTGTTCCTTTTGTCTGGATTCGATGGCGACCATTTCCTCGGCACGCTCCCGGGTATCCGAGGCGAGCCCCTGCCGGCGCTGCAAGGTGCTTTCGATTTCGTTCAGGAGCTGGCTGCGCGCACGGCCGACAGTGGCCAGGTAATGCAGATCGCGAGCCATCTGGCTCGGGTCGTCACCATTGAGCAACAGCCGCAGCGCATCGGGGTTGCCCTGCAGGTATTGACGATAGACCAGCATTCCCAGTTGTTCCTGCTGCTGGTGCAAGCGGTTTTCCAGTTCTCTCGACTGGCTATCCAGATCCTTAAGCGTGGCTTGCAGTTTGCCGCGCTGGGTCGCCAGATTCTGCATATCGCGCTGGGTGTGCGAGATTTGCTGCTCGACCTCTTTCAACTGCTCGGCACTATCGGCGCGCTTGCCTTCGGCGGCGGCCATTCCCTTGCGCAGTGCTTCGATCTGTCCGTGCAGTTCTTTAAGGTCGCCTTTTTTCTCGGCGACTTCGGCTTTGGTTGGCGGGGTGCCTTGCTTGTCCAGGGCCAGCGCGGGTGCGGACAGCAGCCCGAGCGATCCAGTCAGGCCCACGAGCAGGCGCAGCGCCGGACTGGAGAAAACAGACCGGCCACGGCCCCTTTCAGGCGGTCTTTGTCTGTCTTTCCAATGGGCTTGTATTTTTGCTTTGCTGAAGCGCTTCATGCGACTGTCTAGGGGTATTGCCTTGGGGACGCCCCCCGGAACGTTAATTATTCTATAATGTTTCCCCGAACTTAACGAGCGTCAGGCATCGTGGCAATACAGGTCAGGCTCATCGACAAGCAGGAACACATCGAACAGGCCGCGCGCGCGCTCAAGTCGATTTCGCATCCGCTACGTCTCAAGATACTGTGTGTGGTAGGCGATCAGGAGGCTTGCGTCCAGGATATCGTCGAGGCCGTGGGTACTTCGCAAAGCAATATCTCCCAGCATCTGGCCATTTTGCGCGACAAGGGCGTGCTGCTTACGCGCAAGGAAGCCAACCGCGTCTACTATCGGGTAGGCGATGCGCGCACTT
Organism: Propionivibrio sp.; assembly: GCA_043737935.1. Taxonomy (GTDB): domain Bacteria; phylum Pseudomonadota; class Gammaproteobacteria; order Burkholderiales; family Rhodocyclaceae; genus Propionivibrio. The sequence continues at coordinate 9,188 of JAYSZS010000385.1, forward strand.
TGCAGTTGATCGGCATGATGCGCGAGGTTTTTTGCGGCGGCTAGTTTTGGCCGGTCTTGTCCGCATGTCGTGATCGGTTTTCCCCGCGCATGCCTTTACTTTCATTGCAGTCTCTGGAGCCTGGCTTGGAATTCATTCAGCAAAATATTTTTCTGGTCGCTATTGCCGTCATCAGCGGCACCATGCTGGCAGTCATGTCTTTTCGCCGGCCTGGCGACAGCAATTCGCTGACGGCGACCCAGGCCACCCTGTTGATCAATCGCGAGAATGCCCAGATCGTCGACGTGCGTGAGCATGATGAGTACGTGGCCGGACATTTGCCGGAATCGCGCCACATACCGGCGGGCCGACTTGAAGAGCGTGCCGGCGAACTCGATAAACTTAAGGAAACCCCACTGATCCTGATTTGTCAGACCGGAGCGCGTTCAACCGGTGCCTGCAAGCAACTGGCCAAATTGGGTTTTACCAAAGTCCACAATCTTGATGGCGGAATCAATGCCTGGCGTGCAGCCGGTCTGCCGCTCAAGAAGGGGGCCAAAAAATGAGTGCGGCGCCGCGCGTGCTGATGTACTCGACGGCGGTCTGCCCCTACTGTGTGCGGGCCGAGCAACTGTTACGCGCACGGGGCGTCGCCGAGATCGAGAAAGTGCGTGTCGATCTCGACCCGGAACGACGTGCCGAGATGATGGAAAAGACGGCGCGCCGCACCGTTCCACAAATCTACATTGGCGAAACCCATGTCGGCGGTTGCGATGAACTGTTCGCTCTCGATCACGCCGGCAAACTTCTTCCCCTGCTGTCCGGCGATACGCTGTGACCGGCTGACCGTACGTCGGATCATTGCTTCGACATTTTAATTTCATCAACCAAGAGACTCATCATGACCCAACAAGAAGCCCCGTCCTTTGCCATTGAAAAACTCTACGTTAAGGATCTTTCGCTTGAGGTCCCATCCGCTCCGGAAATCTATCTGGAGCGCGAAAGCCCCGAAGTCAACATCCAGTTGCAGACCGCCATGAAGGGCTTGGGCGACGGTGCCTTTGAAGTGACGCTGACGGTCACGGTCACGGCCAAGCTGGTCGAAAAAACCGTTTTCCTCGTCGAAGTCGGTCAGGCTGGCATCTTCCGCGTCAAAAATGTGCCGGAAGACAACCTTGAGCCACTACTCTCGATTGCCTGCCCGAATATCCTTTTCCCGTATGCCCGTGAATTGGTGTCCGATTCGATTACGCGCGCCGGTTTTGCGCCGGTACTGTTGCAGCCGGTCAATTTCGAAGCGCTGTACGCCGCTCGCGCACAACAGCAGCAAGCGGCGGCACTGGGAGCCGAGTCAGTTGCCGAGGGCACGCCCACGATTCAGTAACGGAGTGTTTGCAATGAAGCGTCTGCTGCCCCTTTTACTCGCCGCTGTAGTTTTCTCGATGCCGGCAATCGCCATCGAGTACCGCACCGTGGATGCCGTGGCGGTGCTCTACGATGCCCCTTCCCAGCGCGGCAGCAAACTCTTCGTGATCAGGCGCGACACACCGGTTGAGGTCGTAGTCAGCCTCGAAGGCTGGTCCAAGGTGCGCGACGCCGCGGGTGGCCTGGCCTGGATCGAGAAAAAATATCTGTCCGAGAAGCGATCGATCATCGTCACCGTTGATCGGGCCGAGGTGCGGCAGAAAGCGGAAGAAGGATCACCGCTGATTTTCGAGGCTGAAAGGAACGTCGCGCTCGAGTATCTCGAAACGGTGCCCGGTGGCTGGATCAGGGTACGTCATCGCGACGGCCAGTCCGGCTTTGTGCGGGCCAATCAAATCTGGGGATTGTGAGCGTGAATCTCACGGTGATTGCGGCGGGTGCTTGGGGAACGGCGCTGGCCATCGCCTTCAGCGCCCGGCACCGCGTTACCCTGTGGACCCGTGAGGACGACGTTACGCAAACCATGCTCGCCGAGCGTGAGAACCGGCGTTTTTTTCCCGGTCATCACCTGCCCGAGGCCTTGCGTATCGGAACTGTTTTTGACGCTTCGGTGGCCGATGCCGATTTGCTGCTCCTGGCGACACCGCTGATCGGTTTCCGCCCGACCCTGCGCCGCTTGCAGGGAGCCCGTCTGGCGCGGCCGCTGATCTGGGTGTGCAAGGGGATGGAAGCGGAAACGGCAAAGCTCCCGCATCAGATTGTCGCCGAAGAGCTTGGCGAGGATGTCCTCTGCGGTGCGTTAAGCGGCCCCAGCTTTGCCGAGGAAGTTGGCAAGGGGTTGCCGACGGCGATTACCTTGGCGGCCAATAACCCGGCTTTTGCCCGGCAGACGGCGATCGAATTGCACTGTCATAGTCTGCGCATTTACGCCAACGACGACCTGCCTGGCGTCGAAGTGGGCGGTGCGGTCAAGAATGTGATGGCCATCGCCACCGGCATTTGCGATGGACTCGGTCTGGGCCTCAACGCGCGTGCCGCGCTGATGACGCGCGGGTTGGCCGAGATTGCCCGCCTCGGCGTTGCGTTGGGCGGCCACCCGAATACCTTCATGGGGCTGGCCGGCATGGGCGACCTCATCTTGACCTGCACCGGTGACCTGTCGCGCAACCGACAGGTAGGGCTGGCGCTGGCGGCCGGCAAGAGGCTGCCACAGATTCTCGCCGATCTCGGACACGTCGCAGAAGGCGTCAGCACCGCACGTGAAGTGGCGCGTCTGGCCGGGCACCTGGCTATCGAAATGCCGATCACGCAGGCGGTGAATGCGATTCTGTACCACGATGTGCCCGCCGCTGAGGCGGTTGAAGGCCTGCTTAACCGGGATCCGAAGCCGGAAATGCAGTAGAGTCGAAAGCGATTGACCACGGAGGGCACAGAGAACAGGGAAAAATCTGGAAAAACCGAAATGCTTTTCTCTGTGTGCTCCGCGAACTCCGTACTCTCTGTGGTTAACTTTGTTCTAAACCCCCTCCGCAAACCCCCTTTGTCGCCACGCTTCGAACACCATTACCGCTACCGCGTTTGAAAGATTCAGACTGCGTTGCTCCGGCTGCATCGGCAGGCGCAGGCGCTGCGCTTCAGCGAACTCGGCCATCACCTCCGCCGGCAGTCCACTGGTTTCACTTCCGAAGACAAACACATCGTCGATGCGAAAAGCGGGTGTGTCGTAACGCGATCCGCCGCGCGTTGTAATGGCAAACCGGCGATGCCCGCTTAATGTCGCTTTGCAGGCCGCCCAGTCCGGGTGCCGGAAGACCCGTGCAAACTCGTGATAATCGAGGCCGGCACGCTTCAGCGAACGGTCTTCCCAGCGAAAGCCGAGCGGTTCTACCAGGTGCAGTTCGGTTCCGGTATTCGCGCATAGACGGATGACGTTGCCAGTGTTCGGCGGGATCTTGGGTTGGAACAAAACAACAGCAGTCAAAGCGCTCTCCAAAAAATACTTTGGTTATTTTTAAATTCAGCTAAAAACAGTGGATTAGCGTAAGTACCTCTACAGTTACTGGAGCTTGCAAATGGCTCGGTCGGAAAAGATTCGCCTCGGCGATCTGCTCATTCAACAAGGACTGCTCACCGATGATCAGCTCAAGTTCGCGCTCGATGAGCAAAACCGCAGCGGTCGCAAGCTGGGTCGTATTGTCGTCGAAAGTTCCTTTGTTACGGAAGTGGCGATTTCGCAGGCGCTGGCCAGGCAATTGCAGGTTCCCTACGTCGATCTCAAACACTTCAATCCCAGGCCGGAGCTGATCAACCTGCTGCCCGAGGCGCAAGCGAGACGTTTTCGTGCGGTGGTTCTCGATGAGGTGGATGGCAAACTGCGGATCGGATTCGTCGATCCTACCGACTTGCAGGCCTATGACGATATTTTACGTCTGCTGCATCGTGAAATCGAGCTGGCGGTTGTTTCCGAGAGCCAGCTCCTGGCGCTGATTGATCGCCTCTATCGGCGCACCGAAGAGATCTCCGGGCTGGCCAGGCAGCTGACTGCCGATCTGGGCGATGTCCCGGTCGAGTTTGGCGATTTGCTCGGAACCGCCACCGGCATTGAGGAAGTACCGGTCGTCAAGCTGCTACAGACCGTGTTCGAAGAAGCCATGCGTTCGCGCGCATCGGATATTCATATCGAACCGCAGGATCGCTCGTTGCGTGTCCGTTTCCGCATCGACGGCGTTTTGCACGTGCAGATGGAAGCCGATGCCAAGATTGCGTCGGCGCTGGCCTTGCGTCTGAAACTGATGTCCGGGCTGGATATTTCCGAAAAGCGTTTGCCGCAGGACGGTCGTTTCGCGATCAAGGTACGCAACAACATGATCGATGTACGCATCTCGACCTTGCCGACGCAGTACGGCGAATCAGTCGTGATGCGCCTGCTCAACCAGAACACCGGCCTGCTCGGGCTGGACCGCCTCAATATTTCACCGCGTACGCTTGAGCGGCTGCGCCATGCGGCACGTCGTCCGAGCGGCATGGTGCTGGTCACCGGCCCGACCGGAAGCGGCAAGACGACGACACTCTATGCTGCGCTGTCCGAACTCAATACCACTGAAAAGAAGATCATCACGGTTGAAGACCCGGTTGAATACCGGTTACCCGGCATCAATCAGGTTCAGGTGCAGGGGAAGATCGATCTGTTCTTTGAACGTGTCTTGCGCTCCGCCCTGCGTCAGGATCCAGACATCGTTCTGGTCGGCAAATGCGCGACCAGACAACCGCCGAGATGGCATGCGGGCAGCCATTACCGGCCACATGGTGCTGTCGACCCTGCACACCAACGACGTTGTGTCGACGCCAATCCGACTGCTCGACATGGGCGTGCCGCGCTACATGGTCGCGTTGTCGTTGCAGCTCGTGCTCGCCCAGCGTCTGGTGCGCTTGGTCTGTGAAAACTGTGTTGAGCCCCATACACCCGCGCCGCACGAGCACGAATGGTTGCGCTACGAGCTGGGCGAAACCGTCGGCCAGCGCAAATTCGTGCACGGCAAGGGGTGCGTGCATAGCGACGGAACCGGTTATGCGGGGCGCACCGGCGTGTTCGAAATGCTCGAAATGACCAACGAAATCGTCGAAACCATCAATAGCAACGACGCAGGATCGTTTGTACAGTCTGCACGCCGGCAGATGGCCGGCGAGTCCCTGCGCCGCGATGCCGTGCGACTGGCCGTGGAAGGGCGCACGACGATCGAGGAAGCCATGCGCATCAGCAATCAGTTTGAGGATTAAAGTGACGGTTAGTTATCAGGTAAGAGCTTGCCATGCGCACCCATCAGGAAATTGACCAGCGAAGTCTCGCGCTGCACCGATTGATTGCAGTCAAGATCAGGGGCGACCTTGCGTTGCTGGAAAGGGCAAAACAGATTCTTCAGCGGTGGCGAATGTCGGTTTCACCCCGCACTCATGTCTATCTTGATGAATGGCAGCGCTTGATTGACCAAGGACCCGATTTTTGCCTCGCCGTTGCTGTCGAAGACTCGCAGCGAGCAGCGGCATTGCGTCAGGCCTCGCCGTTGGCCTGCCTGCTCACACCCAAAGAACGTTTCGAGTTTCTGAAGTCAGGGAGTCAGGGTTATGCGCCGTAATGAATTGGAGCATCTCATCCGTGCGGCGGCAGCAATAACGGATCAGTACGAAATCATGGTTATCGGCAGCCAATCCATTCTGGGTGCGGTACCTGGCCCACCGGAAACCTTGCTGGAGTCGATGGAGGCCGATATTTATCCCTTGCATCGTCCAGACCTTGCTGACTTGATTGACGGATCGATTGGCGAAGGTTCGCCTTTCCATGAGCGCTTCGGCTATTACGCGCAAGACGTCGGGCCAGAGACGGCCATCTTGCCCGCGGGCTGGCAAAGCCGATTAGTCAGAATCCAGAATCAGAACACCGACCTCAAGGTTGGATATTGCCTCAAACCTCATGATCTTGCCACCTAAAAGCTTGCGGTGGGTCGAGATAAGGACTGGTTATTTGTTGATGAAATGCTTAAGCACAAAATCGTCGATGGCTTTACGGTTCAGGAGAGAATTGAAAAGCTTCCAATTCCTGACGCCAGAAAAAAGTATCTCAGAATTTGGGATTCTGCCCGAACGCCTGATGATGAAAAAATTACATTAGCCTGAATCCCGTGTTCGATATTCAAGCCCCTTTCACTGAACGAGGGAATAATAAGTGTCGATTTTCAAGAAGGCTTTTCCTCGTCCTTCTCCAGCGAGGCTTCGCGCTGTCCGTCGTGTGTTTCATAGTTAGTATTTGATTGAAAACACCTCAACCCCAACAACAGCAACGGATTCAGCCGTTTTTACTGTGTCGAAGAATTGCTAGCGGAAGGGGCAAACGAGGCAGGAAGAACGGAAATACTGGGCTGGCGGCCCAACTCGGAGGAAATCTTCGCGTCAGATACCGCGCCGGATCTATGGCAAAAAGATCTTCATTGCATTCCGAAATGCCTGGCCCCTGTAGACCATAGGCATTATAATGATGACTACCGCAAGACAAGTTTAAGCCACTTTCCCGGAGACCAGCGATGCGCGTAGTCCAGAATGAACCAATGACCATCGGTGAAGTCGATCTTTCCAAGATGGTGTCCGACATTAAATCACGCGATGACATCCCCAGGATCCTCAGAGGCTTGCAGTTCATCTACATGACTATTCCGCTGCGCAACGCGATCTTCCAGTTGCTGGATCGCTCCCAAGGTCAGCCAGTCCAACGGTCGTCCCGGCAGGGCGCGGTGGCCGATTCTGGTCTGCGGCGTAATTCGCCTTGATTTGAACTGCGACTACGACCGCCTGCACGAACTCGTCAATCACCACGACCCCCTGCGCGAGATACTGGGGCACGGCACCTTTGACGATCTGCGCTACCCCTACCAGACGCTCAAGGACAACGTCAGCCTGCTCACCCCGGAACTTCTGGACGAGATCAATCAACGGGTCGTTCAAGCCGGCCATGTTCTGGTAAAAAAAGGACGGCGAAGCGCTGCGTGGGCGCTGCGACTCCTTTGTGCTTGAAACGAATGTTCACTTTCCCACCGACATCAATCTGCTCCGTGATGCC
>JAYSZS010000386.1:0-7474 GCA_043737935.1 Propionivibrio sp.
TCATCGTCTTAACCCCCGTGATCGATCCCATTTCTTTGATGACATGACTAAAAGATCGTTCACTTCTTTTGCTACTTATTCAGTGTTTCCCTAACGATGCAAAACGCTTCAATCGGGTGCCTGAAATTCCCTCGATCGGATAGGGAGCAACGAGAGTTTCACCGGCTCGCCGAGCAGCGTCCCGCGCGCGCTGCCGCGTAATTGCTGTCCACGGCGCAGCGCAAGGTCCAGCGTGTCGAGCGCGATGCTCATCGGGCGAGCGTCGGCGGCGCTGCCATAGCTCAAGCGTATGTCCGCCGCCGCCAGCGAAAGCTCAAGGTCGCGCACCAGCGCGCCAAGCGTTTTGCCACGCCCGCCAAGGCGCAGGTCAAGGTGTCCGAGTCTGCCTTCGATCCCGGTAGCGCCCTTCTGCTCCCGCACCAGATCGCCGAGTGCGACGTCCTGCGCTGCGAAGCTGAGCGCCAGCGTCGGCGTCGACGCCGCCGTGTCGAGGTCGAGGCGACCCGACAACGGAATGCCGACCAACGTCGCGCTGATCGGCACCCGAACGCCGTTGGCGTCGGCGTGCAGAGCGAACCTCGCGTCGCTAATGTCGACGGGCAAGCCGTGCCAGCGGCCGATGCTCAAATCGACATCGACGTCTAGCGGAACGAGATCGCGTAGCGGCAGCATCTGCCGTTGTAGCGCGGCGAAATCAAACGCGTTGGCCGCTGCGCCCTGAGGGCTGGCGAAAAACGGGCGCAGGTCGAGGCTGGCGACGCCGAGCGTGCCGCTGACACGCGGCCGGGTGCCGCCGAAGACGAGTGTGAGTTGCCCGGCCAGCTTGTTCGTCGCAGTGGTGTCGCGCAATTCAGTGCGGGCATCGACCGGCACCGGCACCGGCGCCGAAATCGAAGCGTGCTTCGCCCTTGCTCATGTCGAGTGCGCCACTGGCGTGCAGCCGCAAACCGGACGATTCGGGAAATTCGAAGTCGAGCGTGAACGGCCACGGCCCGGAGGCTTCCTGGAGCGGGCGGAGAGGCCCGCCCTCGGCTGTCAGAGCGAATGGAAACTGCTCGCCGAGGTGGCCACGCACCGCCAGGCGCAGTGCCTGGTTCCACCCTCCGCTCGCCGACAGCTCGTCCACATCGAGCGAGTGGTGCGTCGCCGAGCGTACATTGTGGTAGTCAATGGCCGCGTAATCTGCCCGACGTCGATCGTAGGCCGCGAGCGATCTAGGGCACTCTCGCGAGCGCCCGATTGTTGCGTCCGTCGCTTGCCCGCTCAAGCCGCAAACGAACATCGCTGGCCTCGATGTTGCGCAGGTGCAACTCGCCAAGCACGGCGTCGAGCAGATCGATGCGAACGCGGGCCTCGGCGAGCGATAGGAACTCCTGTGCCGTGAATCCGGACGGGTTGAGGATGCGCAACTCATTGAATAACCGTCATTCCGGGCTTGACCCGGAATCCAGTTCGTTCATCAAAACAGTTTTACTAACAACTTGATCAGATGTACAAATCTGGATTTCGGCCTTCGCCGGAATGACGATGGGTTTCTATAAAAAAATGTAATGTGTCAAAAAGCATGGAACAAAGTATCGCACCTTGGCTCTGTCTTTGAAAAGAAAAATTTGCGACTTGTGCTGCTGAGTCGGCAGATTCGCGCTCGAATACCTTTGCATCCTGCTCAATGAGCAGGATGCTGTTCACTCTGTTCCTTCTGACGCACCCAGAAATACACCCCCGAAGCGGGCTTTTTGAAACAATCTGGATACCTTGTTCAGCAACTCGCATGACGCGGACGATCGACCTGGCCGTTGTGATTGTAATCGTGCTGGCGATCATGCTTCTGACGATAGATTCTCTCGCTCTGCCTGTTTTCTGCATGCTGAAGTTGTGCACGTTCCTGCTTCGTCACTTGGCCATCGGACTTGGCCTTGTCTTCCATCGTCTGCAGGTGATCCTGTCCTTTTTCGAGGCGCCCGGCTTCCTTCGGCGTGAGCGCACCGGATCGTACATTCTGATCGATACGCTGTTCAAGATTGACTTGGCGCTGGTCGAATTTCGGTGTAACCGTTGATTGGGCAAAAGCGGTTAGCGGTGCTGTCAGCATGAGGGCGATGATGGTGCTCTTAAGCAATTTCATGATTTTGATCTTCATGGTCTGTTTGCGAATACTGATATGAGACATCCCACGCAGCATTTATCGTACGGCGACGCTGATGACCGAGAGCGATGTTGTAACAACTCGTAAGCCAGCAATGAAGTTTTACCTTCCAGACAGTAGATCAATTCGATCACTGAACACCGATGTCACACCGCGCTCGAACAGCGACACCGCAAGCTGTTTGTCATTGACGGTGTAGCACAGTACGGGTATTCCATCGGCATTGACAGCATCAAGGATTGAATCATCCAGTTCGCTGGCCGCGCAATGCAGACTGAATGCAGCGAGGGAATCAAGCCGATGCGGCCAGTCGGCAGGCACGCGCACGCACAGGTATCCGATCGGCAAGCGCGGGGCAAGGCGCCGTGCCGATTTCAGCGCAATTTCCGAGAACGAGGAAACGAGCGGCAAAGGAGCGCCCTGCCAAAGTTCCAGAATGCGTCGGGTGACGACTTCGCCGGTGAGCGCTTCGAATCCGCTTGCCGGCTTGATTTCAATATTGGCCATGAGGCCGAGTTCACGACACGAGGCGGCTGCCGCTTCCAGCGTTGGCAAACGCTCGCCGGCAAAAGCGCGATGTTGGTAGCCTCCGGCGTCAAGACTGTGCAGCACCCTGTCCGGCGTGTCGCACACGCGACCGCGACCATCCGTTGTACGTTCCAGCGTTTCGTCGTGAATCACCCAGGGCGACCCGTCGGCCGAGAGCATGACATCGAACTCGACGGCCCGAATACCCATCGTGGCGGCCGTGCGCAGCCCGGCCAGGGTATTCTCCGGCGTCAGCGCACCGCCGCAGCGGTGCGCAATGACCCTCGGTAGCGGCCACTCGGGCGCCGGTCGAATCACTACTTGCCGCGTTTGGTCTTGGCTGCCGGCGCCGGAACCGCCGCCGCTTGCAGCACGGCATTGCCGCGCTGAACGGCATTATCCAGCGCTTCCTTGGCCGGTTTTTTGCCGGCCCAGACGGATTCGAGTTCTTCGTCGACAATGATGCGTACCGGTTCGATCTGCGACACACGAATGAGCGGTGAAGACGTCCTGCCCTGCAGCTGTCCATAGGCAACCTGCAGCCCGGCCACATCGGCTTTCAGCAGTTTGCTGTTGGCCGCCGCACGCGCCACCGGCGTCATCGGCAGGAAGCCGCCGGCGACCGTCAATTCGATCTGGACTTCCGGACTGAGGACGTAATTAACGAATTTTGCAACGCCTTTCGTTTCAGCCGGCTTCAGGTTGCCGGCGATCCACAGCGAAGCACCGTCGGCCAGCGTGTTCTTTGGTGCGCCGCGAATATCGTCGTGATAGGGCAGAGCGGAAACCCCCAGTTCCGGCGATTTTATATCGGACAAGGTGGCGAACAGTGAAGAAGACCCGGTCAACATGGCGCATTCGCCGTCGGCAAAACGGCGATCGGCCTCGTCGCGGCGGCCAAAATAGATGAAGTACTTGCTCTTGTACCAAGTCGCCAGCATGGCGACGTGTTTGACCTGGACAAGCCCGTTGAACGCTAGATTGCCTTTGGCGTCGCTCACCTCGGCACCGTTCCAGGCACTCAGATTATCGATCTGTACCCAGGCCGGCCAGGATGTGGTGAACGGGCAGCGGCTACCCGAATCAGCGAGCTTTCCGGCGGCCTGCTGCGTCTCAAACCAGGTTTTCGGGGGGGTTTCGGGATTCAGGCCGGCTTTGCGGAAAGCGGCCTTGTTGAAGTAAAGCACCGGCGTTGAGAAGGCGATCGGCAGCGCATAAAGCTGGCCCTTGGCATTGGCCACAGCATCACGCAACTCGAGGGAAATTTTGCTCGAATTGAAGGGTTGTTTGGCCTCAAGCATGACTTCATTCAGTGGTTTGAACTTCGCTTTGTTGGCAACGAAACGGGAGTGCTCTTCGCGCGTGACGAGATTGATCTGCTTGGGCGCATCGCCTTCGACGCGACGCACAATCCTGACCTGGACTTCCTTCTGCTGACCATTGAAACGCTCGATCAGTGGTTCGAGGCGCGCCGCCCGCTCTTCGTCGAGCTGATGTGAAAATTCAATCTGCACGGGCAATGCGGCTTGCGCCGCGGCTGTACTTGCCGGAGCGGCACTGGCTGAAGTGACGAGGACAAACCCCGCCATAACGATGAAAAATCTGGAAAAATGCATTGTGGTTCCTTGCGGGTGACTGGGGAGCATAAATTATAGTGGCTGAAGCGCAACGGGTGAGAAGGAATCCTCAAAACCAGGGGGTGCATGGGAAGTGCCGTACACGGGGCGATCGCGAAGGATTTTGCCTTTAACCTGAACAGTTAAGTGCAAAGACGCAAAGTTTAGTCCATGATGAGAAATGTGCCTGATCGATGAATAGCCATTTATGATTAGAATGTCAATTTATGCAAACCAATAGTCAGGGATCATCGTGCCGGTCAAGTTAGCAAGCCTGCTGCGAATGAACTTGATCGCCGTCACACTGTTAATCGGTCTGACCGGCTGCGACATGATCCAGCAGCAAATGGGAATCGAAGACCCGGGCGTCAAAGCGGCGCGCACCGATGCCGAAGGCAAGGCCGTCGGCGGTGCCTGCCGCCAGTCTGGGCGAGCCATCGAGGACTGCTATTCAATCTACGCGTGGTTGCCCAAGGCGCCCATCTACGAAGGCTGGCGCGACATGGATGCCTACATGCGCGACAACAAGATGGAAACCATCGAGCCACAACTACCACCCGCTGCTGCACCCGGCACCCGGCGCAAGACTCCGGGTGCCGATGAATCTGCAACGGGCGAAAAGCCCGCCAAGAAAGCGGTCGACAAGAGTTGAATACCCGTAAGGCAGGGCCGGTACTGCCACCGTGTTTTCCTTTTCACCCGAAGGATAAAGAGTCCGCATGAGCCAGGTAAGCAATTCGGCGCAAAGTATGCGTCAGGACGCTCCGGCGATCAGCCCCGGCTTGCCCGTTTTTTCGGGTGCGTGAAATGCCTGAACAGACCGGCACCTCAACCCCTGCGCAACGCGTCCCCGAAGATTCTTTTTTCGTCCTGCGCGACTGCCGGGAACTCTTTCAGAGACGGCTCGCGGAAATTGCCAGGTTGTCAGGGATCTCGTCACCAAAAGTGATTGAAGCCTTCACCAGCGAAGTCGGCGCTGCTCATGATGAACTGGCCTCCTCTGCCCAGCAGGACGGATTCGGGCAGACCGCCGGACTGACGGCCTCGCGCATCACTCTGGTGGGCAATGACGACCTCGATCTGGAAATTCGCATCGCGGAGATTGCCAATCGCCTGAAAGGCAATGATCGCATAGACTCCTGGCGCGTCCAGTTGCGTTATATGGCCTTGCTGCAGCGTCCGAAAATGGCCGCAGAAAGTAACCCGCTTGGCCTTGAACCGATTTGCCGGGGCTTATGGGCGATCTGTAGAGAGAGTGGCGATAACCTCGATAAAAATTTTGATCGTCTTGGCCGGCTGGAAGAAAATCTGCAGGCGCGACTGCCCGACACCTATAAGGAACTTAACGAGTTGCTCGAAAGTCACCGCGTAGAACCGGCACCTACTCAGATCGTTCATCATGGCAGGGGTTCAAGTGGTGGAGGTTCGGGTGGTTCGGGTGGTTCGGGTGCGGGCGCTTCAAGCGGAGCAGGTGCTGGTGGTTCGGGCAGCACGGGTGGTCAGCCCGTAACAAATGCACTCGCGACATTGCAGCAGGCCATGCGCCAGCAATTCGCTGCCGAAGACATTTTCCCTGCCGGATTCCTGACCCATTACGCCAGCGCCAGCGCCGCCGGTAATGCGGGGAATATCGTGCTTAACGCTTCGGCCCTGGGGATGCTGAACCACCTGATGGACCGTCTGCACGTGCTTGAGCAGCAACAAGTGTCAGGCCGGTCAAGCCAGTCATTGCAATCTGGCGAACAGCCCGCGTTGCGCGCGCTCAGATCGAAAGATCTCGATGTGCCGCTGGGCAAGCCCGCCGCCATTGCGCTTGACACGCTCTCGCTCATTTTCGATTCCATCTTCGCAGCATCCGATCTTCCCGATGCCGTCAAGGCCGCCATCGGTCGCCTGCAGATCCCGCTGCTCAGGCTGGCCATCCTCGACCCTTCGTTCTTTGCCGACACGCAACACCCGGCGCGACGGCTAGTCAACCGCATGGCACGTGGCGCCATCGGACTGGCGCAGGATTCCGGACGTGAGCACCCGGTGTGCGTCAGCCTCGGGAAAGTGGCCGATGCCGTAAGGTTAACTCTTGAAACAAACGATGGCGAACTTTCCCCGCATCTCGCAGAACTCGACGCACTGATCGCGAAACGTGATCAGACGCTCCAGGCCAAGACCCAGCCCTATAGGCAACTCGTGCTTGAGCACGTAGCCCGGGAAGCGTCCCGGTCAGTTGCACAGAATTGGCTAATTACAGCGATCAGCCATTCCACAGAACCGGCAATCAGGCGTTTTCTTTCAGAGTACTGGCTTCGTGTCATGCAATCCGCGCATCTTGATGGCGGCATCGCCGGAATACGCTGGACGGAATACGACGCCACCAGCAAGGATCTGATCTGGAGTGTACAGCCCAGGCAGAGCACCGAGGAGCGGAAACACTTGCTCTCGCTGATTCCCTCGCTGATCAAGCGGATCAACGCCGGCCTCGATCTTCTGGCGATTCCGGCGGAAGAAAGAACTGCTTTTTTCAATGCTTGCTTCGACCTGCAAACCGCGTCCTTGCGCACTCGCTCAGGCACACCCGGCGTCCCGTCGCAGCCGCCGTCTGCATCTGCTCCTGCACCAATAGCGCCTGTCGCCCTGAGTAATGGCGCAATGGCTGAGCCTTCGGATCAAATCCTCGAACGGAACGGAATACTGGTGCACTACCTTGGCCCATCGGTAGAAACTTCGTCGCCCTGGCGCAGCGGCGGCAGCACCAGTTCTGAAGGCGACTGGATCAGTTTTCACCTGCCTGATGACGAGCGCCTCTGTGGCCGCCACTGCGGAAAAGTATCGTCTTCCGGAACCGTCCTGCTGTTCAACTCCGACTGGGGCTATGCCGTTGCTTTGGCGCCATCGTTGCTTGAACAGCAACTGCGTGCCGGGCGCGCCCGTATCGTCTCCGAGTCAGCTCTCTTCGATGAGGCAGCGGAGCGTGCGCTAGGCCAGATCGATCCGCGTTGAACCGGCGTGCAATCCAGCGCCGGGCGTGGCAGGTTGGGTTGAACGCTGACGATATTTGAACACTGCTGTCCGGTTAATAATCGAATAGATTTAGTTGGTTGCGTGGCGTTCCATCGATATTTTCGTAGTTGCTTCCCGGAAACGCTTGCTGCAAGGGCATCTTCTCGAACAGCGTGACTGACAATAGCTG
>JAYSZS010000387.1:0-3202 GCA_043737935.1 Propionivibrio sp.
CCGGATAAATTGCGGAAACCGCACTTGGCGCGCACGTCCAGCGCCCTGTCCGGGATCGGTTTAAGCGTACGACCGACTAGGTGCTTGAGCGGCTGCGACTTGATACGTTCCGGCTCGGGGCGGGGGGCGCTCACCAACGGTTCGCTCGGAACCGGCTTTGGCTCGGGTGTGGCGCAGGCACCGAGCGCAATTATCATAATTACGCCAGAAACAGTTCGATAAATTCTGCGCACTATTTATCCTGATTTCCTGAAAGATTTGGTTTATCTCGTGCCGCGTTGAATGCAACAATCTTAGGCCAATTTATAGCACCTGATTCATCGCAATACTCATTGAGGAACTCTCGCTGGAAGCGATTCAATACCTTGTCGTATTCGCAAGAAAAATCCTCATTCCGCTTCTTTGCCTGATGCCCCAGCGGTTCAATGATTTCGGTGTACATTGCATTGTCACCGAAAACTAATTCCCAGAAGTTCTGACCGCACAATTTAACGTAATTACCCTTCTCAGGCTTGATGTCACACCCATAACAGCAGCCATTCACTGCCACGAATGATTGTTTGGAACCAAGGATTTTTCTCGCCTGACGGAAATTATCGAGCATTTACTTTCGAGACGTTTTAGGTGGAACGTCGGAATCTGTTGTTCGATAAACGCGACGAGACTTTGTTTTACTACTGTTTTCATAGCCTGTCCTGTCTTGCATAAGTTGCAGTTGTGCTGGAATAGCGTTTTTCCTCGCCATCTCGCAATACTCTGAAAGAATATCGATTCCAATTCCGTGACGACCATTGTCTTGCGGCCTCCAGCGTTGTTCCGGAACCGACGAATGGGTTTAATACAACATCACCAGGATCGGAGAACAGCTTGATAAACCATTCCGGTAGAGCAATTGAGAAGGCAGCGCTATGATTCTTGTTTCCGCATTCGGTTGCCAGGTGTAATACATTCGTTGGATAAGCCATGTCACGCTTCATCCAGTTGGCGATATTCATTCCGAAACCACTACCAACCTGTGAGTCATAGCGGACAACATCGTTGTCTCCGAGTGATTTGAGGCGAGCATTCGCCCAGTCCCCCATGGGTACCATGACGGCTTCCTGATTCATTTTGAATTTACGGGATTTGGTGAAATGCAGGCAGCGCTCCCAGGCGTCGCGAAAACGATTTGGCCATTTCCCCGGATAACGGTTTTTCTTGTGCCAAATGTATTCTTCAGTCCACAGCCAGCCCTGCTTGCGCAGAGCAAGAATCAGTTCGAGGACATAAGTGTTCCGTTCCCCATTTTCGGCTTTTTCTTTTATGGTTAGAACGAATGACCCTCCGGGTTTGAGCACACTGAAAAATTCGGCGGAGCACTCGATAAACCAATCGACGTAGTCGTCCGGCTTGAATCCACCATAAGTATTACGGCGACGGTCTGCATAATGAGGCGATGTGACGATCAAGTTTACAGACGAGTCTGTAATTTCGCTAAGGACGACCTTGCAGTCACCTTCGAGTACACGGGTTGTGATCATTCTGAAAAAGAAGCGGGGTTAAGGTCATGCCAGCCCGTTACCGTTTGGTAACGGTGCGCAATGTTGAGCAGCCGGGCTTCGCTGAAATAGTCACCTATCAGTTGCAGACCCGCCGGCAAACCCCTGGAGAAGCCGCAAGGGATCGACATCCCCGGCAGTCCGGCGAGGTTGACGGCAATGGTGTAAATGTCCGAGAGATACATCTGCACCGGATCGGCTGCCTTTTCACCCAGCTTGAAGGCGGTGCTCGGGCTGGTCGGGCCTATGATCACGTCGCACTGCCTGAAAGCGGCAACGAAGTCGCTGGCGATCAGGCGACGGATGCGCTGCGCCTGCAAGTAGTAGGCGTCGTAATAGCCGTGAGAAAGTACGTAGGTGCCGATCAGGATGCGCCGTTTGACCTCGGCACCAAAGCCCTGCGCCCGGCTCCTGGCGTACATTTCATTGAGGTCGCCGTACTCGGGAGCGCGGTATCCGTAACGCACCCCGTCAAAGCGCGAGAGATTCGAGCTGGCCTCCGCCGGTGCAATCACGTAGTAAGCCGGCACTGAAAGCTTCATGTTCGGCAGGCTGATATCTAACGTTTCGGCACCCAGCTTGCGATATTCGGCGATGGCCGCCTCAACCAGTTGCATGACTTCAGCCGAGCAGCCCGATCGTTCATCGGCACCGAAAAACTCATTCGGCATGCCGATTTTAAGCCCGGCGAGTGGCTTGTTTTCCGTGGCCGCGTTCAACTGAGCACTGAAGTCTTCACGCGGACGGTCGAGGCAGGTCGAATCACGTTCGTCAAATCCGGCCATGATGTTGAGCAGCAGCGCGCAGTCTTCGGCCGAGTGCGCCATTGGGCCGGCCTGGTCGAGCGAGGAGGCAAAGGCGATCATGCCGTAGCGTGAAACCACGCCGTAGGTGGGCTTCAGGCCGGTCAGGTTACACAGCGCCGCCGGCTGGCGGATCGAACCGCCGGTGTCGGTGCCGGTGGCGGCCGGAGCGAGCAGAGCGGCAACAGCCGCGGCCGATCCACCCGACGAGCCGCCGGGAACACGTTCCATGTCCCAGGGGTTGTTCACCGCACCGTAGTAGGAGGTTTCGTTCGACGAGCCCATGGCGAACTCGTCCATGTTCGTCTTGCCCAGGATGACAGCGCCGGCGGCGTTGAAGCGTTCGATGACGCACGCATCATAGGGGCTGACAAAATTACCGAGTATTTTTGAAGCACAGGTGGTCAGCCAGCCCCTGGTGCAAAAAATGTCCTTCTGTGCTAACGGAATGCCGTTCATTGGCCCGACTTGACCGACGCTGCGTAAATGGTCGGCTGCCTTGGCCTGAGCCAAGCTCTTTTCAGCATCGACAGTAATAAAGGCGTTGATTGCCGGGTTGTGGCGGGAGATCCGTTCGAGATAAAACTGTGTCAGTTCGACGCTGGATATTTTCCTGGTAGCCAATGCCTGCGAGAGAGCCGAAACGGTGTGCTCAATCATTCGATCACTTTCGGCACGAGGTAGAGACCGGCTTCGGTTTCCGGGGCGATAGCCAGAAAGTCCGCGCGCCGGTTTTGCTCGGTGACACAATCGGGGCGCAGGCGCTGGGCGAGATCCTGAGCGTGTGCCATCGGCTCGACGCCCTGGGTATCGACCGCCTGCATTGATTCGATCAGGGTGAATATTCCATTCAGGTGGCCG
>JAYSZS010000388.1:0-3202 GCA_043737935.1 Propionivibrio sp.
AGCGCGACCGATTGATTGCGCACTGCCCTTGATACTGACTAAACTCGTACCATGAAGTACACGCAATACTTCCACGCAATACTTCCTTTTTACGCGGCAGCGGTCGGATCGTTCGCCAATTGCGTTGGAATGGATAGCGCGTGGGGTGTTGTCGCCCAATCATGAGTCCGTACAGAAAGATGGCCGCATCCGGCGCTGGAAACGTATCGACGAGGCCGAAGGCTGGTTCTTGCGGGTTGTCTTGCCTGACGACGGTGAAACGGTTCACAACGCTTTGTTCGATCGGAGTTTTTCGCCATGAACATCAAGTATTTTCAGGACACTGATACGCTCTATATCGAATTCCGCAAGGGTGAGATCAGCGAAACGCGCGCTATCGACGAAAACACCTTGCTCGATGTGGATGCCTCGGGGCAGATCGTGGCAATGACTATCGAGCACGCCAGCGACCGAGTCGATATCCCGCAGTTTTCGTTTGAGCAGATTGCGGCCTGATCTGGCCATTTTTCGGCGCAGTTTTGGTGTAAATGCGATGCCAGAATCGCCAATTGACGGGCATAGCGGCTGCTGTTCAAGCACTGCCCGGCCTAACCAATTTTTACACCATTTTTACGTTCGTCGCGGGACAATGATCTCAGAGTCTGTGAAAAAATCATTAGGGCCTGATTTCCACGCTCGTCACCCCGGCAGAAGCCAGGGGTCCAGTTCGTTTATCTGATTTTATAAATGAAAATCAGTGGGAGGGACTGGATTCCGGCTTTTGCCCCGAAGGAAATACTCTTGGGGTGCGCCGGAATGACGGTTTGGGAGGTGTTTATCCATTAATGCACAGCCTTTGAGGCCGGGTTTATTGGCAAACCCGGCAGATTGTTCAGGTAACTAAACCATGTCGTTCGTCCCGCTGTCGCCTGTCGGTGCCTTTTCTTCCCTCCCTGCCTGGCAGCGATTTGCCCTGGCCGTGCTGGCGTGCGCGGCGACGGCGTTGATCGCCACTCCCCTGCTCAAATATCTGGATCTGGCCAATATCGTGATGCTATTCCTGCTCACGGTGCTGCTCATCGGCGTCAGCCTCGGTCTAGCGCCCGCCCTGCTGGCCGCATTTGTCAGCGTCGGGAGGTTCGACTTCTTCTTCGTTCCGCCGCGCTTCTCGTTTGAAGTGCATGACGGACAGTACCTCGTTACCTTCGCCGTCATGCTGACGGTGGCGATCATCACCGGCCAGTTGACCGCCGGCCTGCGCCGGCAGGCGGATGAATCGGCTGCGGAGGCCTTGCGTACGCGTGCGCTCTACGAAATGGCGCGCGACCTGTCCGGCGCGCTGCTGCTCGAACAGGTCGTGGACATCACGCGCAACTTTCTGCACAAGGTGTTGAATGCCGAGGCCACGATTCTGCTGCCGGACAGCACGGGCCGTCTGCAAGCCTGTTCGGGCCAGAAATCTTCCCGTCTGCAGATCGAGCCGCGGCTGGCGATCATGGCCTTTGAAGGCGGCAAACCGGTCGATTGCATACAACTGGCCGACACCGGCTATGCCGAGCTCTATCTGCCGCTGAAGGCGTCGCAGCGCGTGCGTGGCGTGGTCGCGGTGGCATCGACCGAAAGCGGGCTAACGCCGGAATTTTTGCGCACCCAGCGACAGCGGCTGGAAACGATGGCTTCGCTGGTGGCCATTGCCGTCGAGCGCGTGCACTACGTCGATGTGGCCCAGCACACGCAGGTGCAGATCGTCTCGGAACGTCTGCGCAGCTCGATACTTTCCGCCCTCTCGCACGACCTGCGCACCCCGCTGACGGCGCTGGTCGGGCTCGCGGATTTGCTGACCATCAGCAAGCCGCCGCTCGGCGATAACGCGCTGGAGACGGCTGAAGCCATTCGCGAGCAGGCTGAACGGCTGGCCGGTCTGGTCGGCAATCTGCTCGACATGGCCCGCCTGAATGCCGGTGACGTCACGCTGCAAAAAGAGTGGCAGCCGATCGAGGAAGTCATCGGGTCGAGCATCAAACTACTCGGTCGCGCGCTGGCCGAACACCCGGTCAAGGTATCGCTGGCGAAGGATGTACCGCTGATCGAGTTCGACGCCGTGCTGATCGAGCGGGTGTTTTGCAATCTCCTGGAAAACGCCGCGAAATATTCGCCGCCGGGTTCTAATATCGAGATTGCCGTGCACAACCGCGATGGCCAGCTTAAAGTCGCCGTTTCCGACAGCGGCCAGGGTTTTGCCGTGGATAACAACAATGCGATGTTCGAGATGTTTGTCCGTGGCCAGCCGGAGTCGTCCACGCCGGGGGTCGGGCTGGGGCTGGCCATTTGCCGCGCCATAGTCGAAGCGCATGCCGGGTCGATCACGGCGGCAAACCGAGCGCAAGGGGAGCCTGCGTCACGTTTTATCTGCCGCTCGGCGATCCGCCGCGCATCGAAGAGGAAGTCCTTGCCCAGGAAGACGAGCGTCACTCGTGCAATCCGTGAGCGCATTAGTCACCGATCGGGCCAGCGAGCGAGTCAACGAGCGTGCGCCGACCGTCATTATCGTCGAGGACGAAAAACTGATCCGCCGTTTTGTACGCACGGCACTCGAAGAAGAAGGCTGCCGAGTTTTTGAGGCGGCAACGTCGGCGCAGGGGCTGATTGAATCGGGCCAACAGAAGCCCGCTCTGGTGGTGCTCGATCTCGGCCTGCCCGATGGCAACGGCATCGACTTCATCCGCCATCTGCGTGGCTGGTCGGAGGTGCCGATTCTCGTGCTCTCGGCACGTGCGCACGAAAAGGATAAAATCCAGGCGCTCGATGTCGGTGCCGACGACTATCTGACCAAGCCTTTCGGCGTTGGCGAACTGCGAGCGCGTGCGCGTGCGCTCTTGCGGCGGCAGAGCCGGGCCGTCGAGGGCGCGACGCCGATCATTGAATTCGGCGACGTGCGAATTGATTTCTCGCGACGCGTGGTGACCCGTAAGGGCGATGTGCTGCAACTGACACCAATCGAGTATCGCCTGCTTTGCGTGCTGCTGGCCAATAGCGGCAAGGTGATGACCCAGCGCCATCTTCTGCGCGAGGTCTGGGGGCCATCGTGCGTCGAGAGCAATCATTACCTGCGTGTTTACCTTGGTCATCTGCGCCAGAAACTGGAAAACGACCCGACGCAACCGAAGTATCTATTGACCGAAACCGGGGTGGGTTATCGCTTCCAGCCGTGAACTGTCGCCAG
>JAYSZS010000389.1:0-3201 GCA_043737935.1 Propionivibrio sp.
TGCCATAAAACCCTTTTTTTAAAAATCGCACCACCGTAATATTACTTATACGTCATTTACTTACAAAATTCCTGCGCCCTACATATCTCTAAGACATAGTCTACAGAGGCCAGGAATTCCGGATTGGAATGTAGATTATTTTTGCCATAGACCCGGCGCCGTTTCTGAGGCGAAGATTTCCTCCGTTTTAGGCCGTCCGCCCAATAATTCCTTTCTTCTCGCCTCGTTTTCCCCTTCAACACCAAGAACAACGGCCAGGTGTAGGTAGCCCTACGGCCCGTCCAATGGTGGAGAGGACAACAACAGTTGGAAACAGGACGGCGCAACTGCCGAGCCGCGCAAGGCGGCGCGCAACCGACTGGCGTTCGCTGCTGACGGCCGGGGTGCCGATGATTACCGGCGGCGAAGTATCACTGCGCAGCCTGCAATGCAACAAAAATCCTTACAATCTCGATTCGAGCGCCAACTGGTTGCACTGGAAGTGGAACACCGATCAGACCCACTTTCAGGCCTTTGCCAAGAGCATGATCGCCGTGCGCAGAGCGCGCACCCGGCTCTGCCCTGGCCAGCTTCTAATCGAGCGTCGATAACAACGGCCAGATCACGGAACAGTTGCGCTGGTTCAAGTCCGATGGCAGTGTTCCCGACGGCGCCTAATACGACGGTCCCTCCTTCGACGACGCACCAGCACGCGATTGCCTGGCGCATCGACGGCAGCGAGTTCGGCGACAGCGCCGCCGCGAGTTACCTCGCCTACCACGCCTGGAGCGGCGGCGTGAATTTCACCTTGCCGTGGCCCGGAGCCAATCGCCGCTAGTTTAGCGTTACCGACAGCGGCACCTGAGCTGAAGGCGCTAACCAGGTTCGTGCTCCCGGCAGCGAAGTTCTACGCTGGTGTCGTAGGGTCGAACTATGGCGTGTGCGGGCGTTGCGTCCTGCTGCTGATTGCCAAGTAGTAGTTTGGGGGTCGCCTGCGCGAGTCACCGGTCGCGCAGAGTTGCACTACGCAGATACCCATTTGGGGCATATTACAGGCCGCCACGCCGTTGAGAACCCCTACACGCTCCGGATTCAGCTTGTCCCTATTTCATTTCTTCCCCGGTCTGGGCTAGACTTCATTTCCTTCGGATCATCTAACCACTTCAGCGGCAAACCCATGGCACGTGCAAACAAGAAACTTCAGTTGATCGAATTCAAGGGAACGACGCTCCCAGTGGTCAGCGTCACGCTGCATTCATTGCAGCTTGGGCTTTTGGCCAGGACGGCGGCGGAACTGTTCGGCGACGAGGCGTTTTTTGAGGGCGACGCCGCCGTGCTTGAACTGGACCGGATCGAGGGCAGCGAATCCACCAGGCCAATCGATTGGGCCGCCTTGTGCACCACGTTTCACAACCACGGGCTGCACGTGATCGGCGTGCGCGGCGGGAGCGACGAATTGCGCGCCAGTGCCGCCGCCGCCGGGCTACCCGGTTTTGCCGACTTCAAGCGGACGTCACGCATCGCCGACGTAAGCACTGCTTCGGCGGCGACCGTTCATGCCGGACCGGTGCAGGCCGTCACACCCGCCTCTGTACAGGAAACTCCACCGCCGCTCGACCAACCCGCCCAGCCCACATTCACCCCAGCGCTAGTCATCGACCGTCCACTGCGTTCCGGGCAACAAGCGTATGCGCGTGGCGGCGACCTGGTGGTACTCGCCGCTGTCAATGCCGGCGCCGAAGTCATTGCCGACGGCAGCATCCACATCTACGCGCCCTTGCGTGGGCGGGCACTGGCGGGTGCCAGCGGTTCGACCGGGGCGCGCATTTTTACCACGCGCTTTGAGGCCGAACTGGTTTCAATCGCCGGGGTCTATCGTACCTTCGATGCCGGCATTCCCGATCAACTGGCCGGGCGACCGGTTCAGGTTCAACTCTCGGTAACGGCGGACGAGGCTTCCAGCCATCTGACCATCGAATCACTGGCCACCGATTGAACGTTCCCTGCCCTTGTACGGTGTGGAATGCGCGGAAGTTGAGTTTATGCCGCTTCGACCATTCGGAAAATTATTCATCTACGGGGTAAAATCCTGTCCTTTTTCACGGAGAAACTTCCTTGACACGTATCGTCGTTGTAACTTCCGGCAAGGGTGGCGTCGGCAAGACCACCACCAGTGCCAGTTTTTCTTCCGGTCTCGCGCTGCGCGGCTACAAGACAGCCGTCATCGATTTTGATGTCGGCCTGCGTAATCTGGATCTGATCATGGGCTGCGAACGGCGGGTCGTCTATGACCTTGTCAATGTCCTTAACGGGGAAGCGACGCTTACCCAGGCTCTGATCAAGGACAAGCACTGCGCCAACGACAATCTCTTTGTGCTGCCGGCTTCACAAACGCGCGACAAGGATGCGCTGACCGAAGAGGGCGTCGAGAAAGTGCTCAAGGAGCTCGAGCACATGGGCTTCGACTACATCATCTGCGATTCGCCAGCCGGCATCGAGCGCGGCGCCGTGATGGCGCTGACCTTTGCCGACGAAGCGCTGATCGTTACCAATCCAGAAGTCTCGTCGGTGCGCGACTCCGACCGCATCCTCGGCATTATCCAGGCCAAATCGCGGCGGGCCATCGCCGGTGGCGAGCCGGTCAAGGAACACCTGCTGATTACCCGCTACTCACCGAAACGCGTCGAAGAAGGCGAAATGCTCTCGTACAAGGATATTCACGAAATCCTCCGCGTGCCGATCATCGGCGTCGTTCCCGAATCGGAATCCGTTCTGCAATCCTCCAATCAGGGGTCGCCCGCCATTCATCTGGCCGGCAGCGATGTCTCCGAAGCCTATCTCGACGTGGTCGACCGTTTCCTGGGCGACAACAAGCCCCTGCGCTTTGTCGATTACGAAAAACCCGGCCTGTTCAAGCGGCTATTCGGGGGTAAATAAGGATGTCCCTGTTCTCTCTCATCTTCGGCAACAAGCCGAAAACAGCCACCATAGCCAAAGAGCGCCTGCAACTCATCATTGCTCACGAACGCAGCGGCCAGAACAGCAAACCCGACTTTTTGCCGGCGCTGCAGCGGGAATTGATCGCCGTGATTTCGAAGTATGTCTCGGTCAATCCGGACGACATCAAGGTGTCGCTGGAAAAACAGGGCAATTTCGAAGTGCTGGAAGTCAATATCGTATTGCCGGAGCCAGGAATTACGCGTTAAGGAAGCGTATGTCAGC
>JAYSZS010000390.1:0-3199 GCA_043737935.1 Propionivibrio sp.
TACGGGTGTGTTTCAACTTTAACGTATTATATCCATTAAATTTTCTACGATCTTCCTTATCGAAGGAGCTGCCATGCCTCAAAACTCATGGAGCGCAAGTCGTGAACGCCAATATGGCCACATCAAGGAAAGCCTTATCGAACGCGGCAAGCCCGAGTGGCTGGCAGAGGAGATCGCGGATCTTGTAGATATCAATGAACGGGTTCAGCCCGTTGAGTCCTGGGCCGAGAGCCCATCGTCGATCAATGACCTATCGCCCAGCCGAAACGGCGAGTTGTCCTCATATTAAGACTGCGAGCCATGCTTCAATTGGCTGATCAACCATTTTTCCGCCTGGGCATGTTCATTCAAGATTACCGAAACAGCCCCTGTTCAGAAGATAATGTGAGGTCAACGACGAGCGCAGGAACCTGTTCTGGATTGTAGTTCGCCGCCCGTGAGAACTCGGTCGACCGGGGTGCGGTTGTCACGCAAGGCGAATTGGAACCCCTTGTTTTCATCCAATTCTGTTCATGATTTCGCGCCCAGCACGAGAACGGCGTTCGTACCGCCGAAGGCAAACGAGTTCGATAACATCGTGCGCACGCCAACATTATCGCGGGCAACATTCGGCACGTAATCAAGGTCGCACTCCGGATCGGGATCGAGCAGGTGCATGGTCGGCAGGGCGACCCCATGGTGCATCGCCAGTAACGACAATACGCATTCGAGTGCCCCTGCAGCACCCAGCTGATGGCCATGCAGCGCCTTCGTTGCGCTGATCGGGATGTGGTACGCGCGTTCGCCGAACACCGCCTTGATCGCGGCGGTTTCAACGCTGTCGTTGGCTGGTGTGCCCGTGCCGTGCGCGTTGATGGCGTCGACCGCTGACGGCTCGATGCGGGCTGATTGCAACGCCGCACGCATCGCCATCGCCTGGCCTTCCACACTGGGTCGCGTGATGTGAGCGGCATCGGTCGACAGGCCATAGCCGAGCAATTCTCCGTGGATCGCCGTGCCGCGCGCCAGCGCGTAATCCCACGGCTCAAGTATGAGCATTGCTGCACCCTCGCCAAGCACCATGCCGCTGCGATTCTTCGAAAACGGCTTGCAGGAGGCAGAGGGCTGGTCTTCATCGATGCTGGCCAACGTGTGCAGTGCCTCCCAGGCCTTCAACGAGCCGAATGAAAGAGGCGCCTCGGCACCCCCGGCGATCGCCAGATCGAGACGGCCACTGGCAACGCGCAGCCACGCTTCGCCGATGGCCACGGCAGACGAAGAACAAGCCGTCGAATAGGTCAGATTCGGGCCACGCAATGCATGTTCAATGCCAATCCATGCGGCGGGCGCGTTGTGCATTCCCATCAACACGGTGAATGGCTTGATGCGGTCCGAGTCATCGCCATACAGCGTTTTGTATCCTTCGTCATTGGACTGTGAGCCCCCCATCCCGGTCCCGATAAAGACGCCGGCCCGGTCGCGATCAAGTTGACGCAAGTCGCAACCTGAATCGACCAGCGACTGGTTGGCAGCGACTAAAGCCAACTGGCTCACTCGATCCAGCATTCGTTGCCTCGGCGGAGCAAAATGATCGGCTCCGTCAAAGCGCACGGTAGCTGCCAGCGGTGCGAGAAGTCGGTGGCTGAGCGGGAGGACGAGGCGGTGAATTGCGGAGCGGCCGGAATAGGCATTTGAGTACGCTTCGACCAGCGTATTGCCGAGTGGCGAGACAATGCCCATGCCGGTGACTGCGACCCGCCGCATGGCGCACATCAAGCCAGCACGCGGCCCACGCTGACCTGAGAATCACCCCCGTGTTGTGTCGCAACAAGCACATCGATATAGCTCACCACATCACCGACACTCGCCAGCTTTACCGGTTCTGTCGACACCTTGACCGCGAATTTATCTTCGATGGTGAATAGCAGCTCGGCAACGCCGAGCGAGTCGATACCCAGCGCTTCAAGTGGTCTATCGGGTGTCAACAAGTCGGGATCGAGTTTGTAATCCTTGACGAGAATTTCACGGAGTAGTTCTAAAGTAGTTATCATTTCAGTTCCTTTACAGTCAGCCAGTGATTAACGCCAGGTCAGTCCTAATTTTCGTGCCTCTCCAAATGGAACATGACCCGATTCTGCTGTCATTTGTACAATGGGCGTGAGCCGGTCAATCATAGCCAGATCGGCCGCGCAACGCACTTTACCGCCCCATTTGGCGCCCTGGGTCAGCATCCCGGGCCACGCCCGGGCCAGTGCCACCAACGGTGCGGATAAGACGGGCCGCATGGCCAGGTGGGCGAAGGTCGCCGCCAGCTTCAGACGGGACTCGAAGTGGTGCCGCCATTCCAGGGCATAGCGTCGCCCAACCTCGCGTTGCCATACCTTTGAACTAATGCTTTGAGGCTGATCGGTGCCCAGCAGATGAGCACACAGAAGCCACGGCGATTGCAACGCCATGCTGATGCCCTCGCCGATAATCGGATGTGCCTCGCCGGCAGCGTTGCCGATACGGAACAGGTCGTCTTCACCACCGAGCCGGATTCCGGGATCGAGCGGACCGACAGCGAGCCAGGCCCCTTCGCGGGAAGCCCCCTGCAACGCCATACGAACCCCTTTACACTGCTGTTTGACGATGGCTTCGACCACCTCACCGGCACGCAATCGGGGCAATGTGCGCCGATGCGCGCCAAGACGATCACTGCGGATGCAGCCCGCGAGGGTCGTCACACCCCCGTCGGCAACAACCATTCCGCCATAACCCCCGTCAAACGACAGGATGGGAAGCAAACTCTCGTCGAGCGAGGCATCGCGGAAATTGGCCTTGAAGGCAAACAGATCGGAGCCTTTACGCGACGTGCGCAAACAAGGACGAGGCGAGGGCAAATCCTCCCATGAGCCGTGGGCATCAATGGCTATCGGGGTATGCAAGGTGAGCGTAGTCCGGGAGGATATCGTGCGCACTGCGCAATGCCAGTTTCCGACCTCGCCCTCAATCGCTTTCACCGAGCAGGGCTGTAGCATCAGCACTCCGGCAGCGCGAGCGCGCTCGAGCAATAGCGTGTCGAGCGTCTCGCGGCCCAGCGCCCGGCCCCACCGGAATTTTTTGTTTGGCGATTCGGGCAGATCGGCGATGATCGTCCGATCGCCACGCATCAGAGCGACTTTGCGTAATTCTTTTCCGGCGACTGAATCGAACACCGGGCCGATGCCGAGCGCGTCGA
>JAYSZS010000391.1:0-3196 GCA_043737935.1 Propionivibrio sp.
ATCCTCTTGCACTCGCAAACGTCATCTGCTTCATCGTCTTAACCCCCGTGATCGATCCCATTTCTTTGATGACATGACTAAAAGATCGTTCACTTCTTATGCTACTTATTCAGTGTTTCCCTAGCTTTTTACGAAAGTTTTGTGGCACCTGGGTAACCTTGCGCGTTGCATAGTCGAAGAAAACAATACCGGTTTTGCCACGCGCCACTTCGCGCTGGCTTGATCGCTCGTTCATGCACCATAGCAGATCGCAGCCTTTGCTGCCGAAGTTGGCAGCGCCCATGCGCACCAGCATCACTTCGCCGTGAAAGGCCTCTGAGCGGTATTGCAGCGCTGCATCCGAAATAATAATACCGACCCCTTCGATATCCAGTTCGCGGTAACCGAGCGACTGGAAAAAGCGCGCACGCGCCTCCGAAACCACAGTCAGCAGAAGCGCATTGTCCAGATGCCCGCCGTAGTTCATGTGGCTCAAATAAAGGGTGATTTCAGTGGCAAAGGGAAACTGCTCGGGAAGTTCGATCTGGATACGGGCCATGGCTTTCTCTGCAAACGTCAAGATTAAAAGCGTTAGCATAACAACAAAGACATTCAATCCGTTTTCAAGCTTGAATTTGATCGAGGTTCTGACGCGCTTAAGCAAACGAAACCAAACGCGGAAATGAGAGTTTGTCAGTCTGCTTGCCAGGAACTCCTCGCTGGCAAGAAACCTATTGACGGCGGTGGTCAGAGACGGAGATACTCTTTCATGCACCTTGAATTTCCTGTACATCATTCATTCACCACCGGAGGAAATCATCATGACAAAAAACACACTTCTTGCACTGTCCGCCCTGGGGCTCGTTATGGCGGGCTGCGCCAGCGACCAGCAGTTGCTTGCCAGCGATCAGGGCAACGCCCTGCAAAGTGCGGTACGCCGCGGGCAGTTTGATCTGTCCTGCCCCAGTGCCAGCGGTACGATTCTCTCCAACACTCTGCTCCAGCCCGCACTCTGGAACGGGATCGAACGCGCCGAATATACGGTTGGCGTTCAGGGCTGTGGACAGAAAGTGACTTACATCGTGGTTTGCCAGATCGGATCGGTCAGTTGCGTTGCCGTTTCCGGGAGAAACCAGGCCTTCGTGCAATAAACATTCCCGTTATTGGTGTCACCACGAACAATAATCGCAAAATACCGAATCCCTGCCGCCGACTTGATGGCGACAGCCCTCGAACGTGCACGACCTGCAAGCTCAACGGAGAACTTGTGACCCAAAAAAATACCCTGGCTCTCGGCTCTGGCCTTGGCCGAAATGCTCAGCGCCTGCGCCACACCCGGAGCACAACCGGTTGAAATTGACTTGCGCGCCGGTGTCATCGAACAGATGACCCTCGTTAAGTTGTAAAGCAATCAGCATGCGGGCGTCGTCGCCATGGTGCTGGGAGCCGTCGGCGGCGCATTTTCCGGCAATGCCGTTCAGAAGAAGTACGATCAGCCCGTCGCCGGGCAGCAAGTCGTTGTCCGCGTTAACAACGGGGTCCTGGTCTCGATATCGCAGCCGACGAATGCAAATCTGTTCAATGGCCAGCGGGTGTACATCCAGGGCAGCGGTGACGGCGCACGGGTCGTTCCGCGATAAGCAAAATAGCTCACCAGGCAACGGGCTTTCTGCCAGCCCGAAACCTTATCCCTTGATCTATCCAGATGGCCAGATCAGGCCATGGAGGGAAGTCGTCGCCGATACCTCTGCCCATGCCTGACGATGCTTGATGCACCGTCAAGAACTTTACTTCGTTAAGGCAAGGGAGTACCTTTTTCGTCAGCGCAACACCGTCAACCATTGATTAGCAAAGGGGAGAACCATGCAACAAACAGCACGTCCGCGTCGCAGCGTCCTTTACATGCCGGGCTCGAACGCCCGCGCCCTCGACAAGGCGAAATCCTTGCCGGCGGATGGCCTGATTCTCGATCTCGAAGACGCAGTCGCCCCCGACGCCAAGGAGGCTGCCCGCAAACAGGTCTGCGAGTCCGTGAAGGCGGGCGGTTACGGGATGCGCGAACTGATCATTCGCGTCAATTCACTTTCTACGCGATGGGGCTTCGACGATGTGGCCCTGGCGTCGAAATCCGGCGCCGACGCGCTGCTCTTGCCGAAGGTGGAAAGCGCCGACGCCATCCGTCACATGGAAGCCATCATGCGAGCCAACGGCGCACCGGAGACCATGGCGATCTGGGCGATGATGGAAACCCCTCGCAGTGTCCTGGAATCCCTGCGCATCGCCGAGTCCACGCCGCGCATGGCCTGTCTGGTGATGGGCACTTCGGATCTCGCCAAGGAACTTGACTGCGCGCATACCCACGAGCGGCTGCCGTTTATTACCTCGCTCGGACTTTGTCTGCTCGCCGCGCGCGCGGCCGGACTTGCCATCCTCGACGGCGTCTACCTTGACCTCAACGACGAGTCCGGGTTCGAGTTTGCCTGCCAGCAGGGATCGGAACTCGGTTTCGATGGCAAAACGCTGATCCATCCGAAGCAGGTGGGGGCCTGCAACAAGGTATTTACGCCGAAAACCGCCGATGTCGAATGGTCGCGCAAGATTATCGAAGCGCATTCAGCGGCAAGCGCACGCGGCGAGGGCGTTGTGGTCGTTGACGGCAAGCTGATCGAGAACCTGCACGTGGAAAGCGCAAAGCGGGTCGTCACGATGGCCGAGGCGATCAAGAAGATGCAGACCTAGGCACCCTAGGCTGTCGCCACGTAACGGACGAGGTGGCGCATTGCTGTGACGTGCGCCGCCGCTTCCGGCAGATCAATGATTCTGCGCTGAGCTGGACAGATTCCGCTGGGCGGAGGAGACGAAATCCAAGCGCCGTATCAAACGACTAAGAGGCTGTGAATTAATGCTTTAACCCCCCGCCGCAGAGGCGCAAAGTGGCAAAGGTGGCGCAAAGAATGCTTTACAAGCCATGGGTTAATTTTGCGCTTTCTTTGCACCTTTGCGGTGGATTTTTGATTTTTTTCACAGTCTCTGAGGTGGCCAGACTGTACCTGGCTCCAGGCGCAAGGATGCTTTTATGGGTTTATGGGTTAATGCGCCGCTTGATGATCACCAAGGATCAGCTAGGCGTGACCCCACCATGGACTGCGGCACGGCAATCTTCAACGTTTGTATAAGGAGGAATCGGGATTCCTGACCGTCGCCCTGCCCATTTCCC
>JAYSZS010000392.1:0-7453 GCA_043737935.1 Propionivibrio sp.
CCGGAGCGTTCGCGGGCGCCGTCCGCGATCACTGGGGCATCGAAAACCGACTGCATTGGAGCCGTGATGTCATCTTCAGGGAAGAGGCACGCCGCCTGGTCAAAGATATGCCCACAAAACTTTTCGCTGCTGACCAAGATGGCTTTGAACCTGTTACGACAAGACACTTCCGATCCCAAAAAAAGCATGCGACGCAAGCGCAAAGTAATAGGCTGGGATGATGCTGCTCGCAGGGATTTGCTCGGGCTGACCCCACTATGATGTGCGAGTGCGATTGCCCTGGCACTGGCCCTCGGTGCCGAACGGCCTGACCGTGGCCTGATGCAGAAGCCCCCCGCCCGGCCAATGAACGCCTGCTGTCCTGGCCGCTGTTGGTTCGCGCCTATCTGTGGCTGGGTTTGCTTCAAGCCGGCGCAGCGATGCTCGACTTCTTCTTTGTGCTGCATCTGGGCGGCTGGAATTATGGCGATGTCCTCGGCAAGGCGGATCCGCTTTACCTGCAGTCCACCACCGCCTGCCTTGCCGCCATCGTCATGGCCCAGATGGTCAACGTCTTCCTTTGTCGCCACCCCAGGGAGTCGGCGTTGCATTTTTCTCCCTGGCACAACCCCCTGTTACTGCTTGGACTCGGCGTTGAACTGGCGCTCATTATGCTGATTGTCTATACCCCCTTGGCAACCGGATTTTTGGCACGCTGGCTTTTGCCCCGCAGGTATGGCTACTCATAATCGGTCTCGCACTCGGTTTCGGTGTACTGGAGGTGCTGCGGAAGTATTTGGTGCGCTTGAGGTAATCGGAAACATCGTGGCGCCAGAGCCAGGCCAACAAAAATCAGGCAGCCCGCAACAGAACCCAGGCAAGGTAAAATCCTCCTCGTCGTCCAATACCTCTAGCCTGCGTTTTCCATCGGCGACCCTGGAATGAAGTAGACACAATACTCAGGTTGCGCTGATTAACCCAGGTTAATCCCTTGAACTAAAAATACATTTTGACTGTGCACGACTCGGGCATTGAGGCGATTGCTCCGGGGTTCTTGCAAAAGCCGAATGAGTGCCTCATGATTTGCTAAATTTTCTGAAAGTTAGTTCATGCTCAACGCCAGAATGCAGCACAACAAACTCAACAAGGTCTTGACCGGAATTCGCGGGCTGGATGACATCACCAACGGCGGCTTTCCTCGCGGTCGGGCCACATTGCTCGCTGGCGGCCCCGGTAGCGGCAAGACAGTGATGGCCCTGCAGGCCTTGGTCAATGGGGCAAGGAACGGTGAGCCGGGAATTTTTGTCGCCTTTGAAGAAGATTCGGCACGCATTGTCGCCAACGCCGCCACTTTCGGCTGGCACCTGCCTGAACTGGAAAAACAGTCGCTCTTCTTCCTCGACGCCAAGCCGCGTCCCGATGTCGTTTGCGCTGGTCAGTTCGATCTGGCCGGACTGCTCGCTTCGTTGAAGGCCAAGGCCGATCAGATGGGTGCCAAACGTATCGTTTTCGATTCCGTCGACGTGCTCCTGTCATTGCTCAACGATTCGCTGGCCGAGCGTCGCGAGTTGTATCGTCTGAGCGACTGGCTGGTGTCGTGTGGGCTGACCGGCATCATCACCTGCAAGAACAACGACTCCGGTCAGAGCAATCTCGACTATCAGGATTTTTTGCAATACATGGTCGATTGCGCGATTTTCCTGCGCCACGATCTGGAAAATCGTGTCGCCCGTCGTACGCTGCGCATCGTCAAATACCGTGGCTCCGGGTTTTATGCCGGCGAGGTGGCCCTGTCGCTCGGCGACCAAGGTGTCGAGGTCGTCTCCTTCCCGCTCATGCTTTCCGATGACAAAGTCAGTACCGAGCGGGTGTCCTCCGGTGTCGAGCGACTGGACAGCATGCTCGGCGGCGGTTATTACCGTGGTGCCGCCGTGCTGTTGAGCGGCGCACCCGGTACCGCCAAGACTACCCTGTGCGGCAGTTTCGTTCATGCCGCCTGCGCGCGTGGCGAGCGCGCCCTGTTTGTCGGTTTCGACGAGCCGGCGCATGAAATTGTGCGCAATCTGCGTTCGGTCGGCATCGATCTGGAACCGCATGTGACCAGTGGTCTGTTGCATATACAATCGATTCGCAGCAGCCTGACCGGTGCCGAAGAGCATATCGGAACCCTGCGCAACCTGCTCGAAAACCACCAGCCGCGCTGCTTCGTGATCGATCCGCTGTCTGCCATCATCAACAGCGATGCCGATGCCAGTCGCCGTCGCATGCCGGAACAACTACTTTCGATGACCAAGGCGACGGGCGTTACGCTGGTCTGCAGTAGCCTGCTCAACAGTAACGATGCACTGGATGAAAGCACCGACATCCAGGTATCGACTGTGGCTGACACTTGGATTCATCTCAGTTACGACGTACTCGCCGGCGAACGCAACCGGGCGCTGACCATCATCAAATCGCGGGGTACCGAGCATTCAAATCAGGTGCGCGAATTGATCCTCAGTGCCAGCGGCATCACGCTGACCGACGTCTATCAGGCTGATGGCGAGGTGTTAATGGGCACCGCGCGCTGGCAGAAGGAGATTTCGGAAAAGGACGCCGAGGAACACTTGCTGGCCGGCGTCGAACACAAACGCCAGGAGCTCGAACTGGCGCAGGCCGAGGTCAATGCGCGCATCGAGGTCTTGCAGCGGGGTATGGCTGTCAAGCGGGCGGAGCTGGAAATGTTGTTGGCGGCCGAGGTCGGTCGCCTGAAGCGGACCAGTCGCACGCATGAAGCGCTGTGGGACATGCGCAGCGGCGATAGCCACAAACCAGCGTCAGACCGCTGATCGGAGAACCCCACCATGCCTGCAATTTCGCCTGTCCCGGACACTAATCAGGAAGCCCGTGCCGCGGCCTTCGTCTTCCGCCTTTATGTGGCCGGAGAATCGCCCAATTCATTGCTCGCTTTGCGCAATCTCAAGGTGCTCTGTCAGGATCACTACCGTGACGATTATCACATCGATGTCGTCGATGTCCTGCTCTCACCCGAGCGTGCCTGGACCGAGGGGGTGATCGTGACCCCGACGGTGGTGCGGGTCACTCCCGAGCCAGGAGTCCAGATTATCGGCAATCTGAGCAGCACCGACCAGGTGTTGAGTGTTCTCGGCTTTACGATGCAGGCCAATGACTAACAGCAACGAAGAAGCCAGGGGCGTCGAAGATTCCCCAGCGGTCGAAAACGTCCACAAGCAGCTCAGCGCGATTAAGGATGCCTTCGCCGGTCTGGCGAGGGAGGGTGTCGACTCGGTAGTGACGCGCGATGGCGCGTTTCTGGTGAGCGGCGCGCAGTCGGCAGTGACCCAGTCCGAGGCGCGCTACCGGCATCTCATCAACCGGATGGCGGCGGTTGTCGTTGAACTGGCCCCGAGCGGCGAGATCAGTTATCTGAACGAAGCGATGACTCAGATCACCGGTTTTTCGGACGCTGAACTGAACGGCTGCAATTGGTTCGATCTGCTGTTGCCGCTTGAAAAATCGACGCTCCGCGAAACCCTGCGTCAGCAGTTTCTCGAATGCGGCGAGTTGAGCGCTTTCCGCACCGGTCTCCTGACCCGTGGCGGTGGCCGGAAAACCATTTCCTGGAATTCTGCCCATGTTTTCGATGCCAGTGGACGGGTCGAACGGCTAATCTTTTTTGGTACCGATGTCAGCGCGCAGGTTCTCGCCGAAGAGGATTTGCGCAAGGCCCAGGTGGCGCTGGAGCAATCCCGCGATCGCTATGTCGATCTTTACGAATTTGCCCCGGTCGGCTATCTGACGCTCACCGGCAGCGCCCTGGTTGCCGAGGCCAACCGTACCGCCGCCACGCTGCTTGGCATCGAGCGCAAGCAACTGCTCGACCATCCCTTTGATCAATTCGTTGCCGCCGCCGATCTGGAAAGTTGGCAACTCCAGTTTGCCGGCGTGATGGCTCGTGGTGGCCGGCAGGCTTTCGAGCTGACGCTGAAATCTGCTGGCGGTCGCTGGTCTACCCGCAAGGCCCAGGTGGACTGTCTGCGCGTGGCGACCGACGCCGGTCCGACGCTGCGCATGACGCTGACTGACATCAGCGGGCGCAACGCCGCCGAGGATCAATTGCGCAAGTTCTCGCTGGCGGTGGAACAGAGCCCGGAGAGTATTACCATTACCAACCTCAACGCCATCATCGAATATGCGAACGACGCTCTGGTACACAACTCTGGCTATAGTCGCGAGCAGTTGATCGGTCTCAACCCGCGAATCCTGCAGTCGGGCAAGACGCCGAGGGAAACCTATGACGATCTGTGGGCTACCCTGATCCACGGGCAGATTTGGAAAGGCGAGTTCATCAACCGGCGCAGGAACGGCAGCGAATATATCGCGTTCGCCGTCATCTCGCCGCTGCGCCAGCCGGACGGGCGCATAACCCATTACGTGGCGGTCATGGAAAACATCACCGAGAAGAAGCGCATGGGCGAAGAACTTGACCGGCACCGCCGTCAACTGGAGGAACTGGCGGTCAGCCGAATCGCCGAACTGGCCGCTGCCAGCGCTGCCAGCGCTGCCAGCGCTGCCAGCGCTGCCACCGCAGCCACCGCAGCCACCGCAGCCGCCAACCCGCGTCAGGAGTTCCTTTCCGGCCAGCCTGAGCCATGAAAACGACCCAACCAAAGTTTGTCGTAAGGTAAACATCCCGTCTTATTGAGTTATGGGGCTTCCTGGGTGATGTTCTTTTAACCAGCGATGTGTTGAGTCAGCGTCAGGACTCAATCCTCCTCCATGGCCTCGGAATAGATCGGAAAAAACTATAATGTCAATATCGATTTTCCGCCAAAACTGATAGAGCGGAGATCTCTGATGAGGAGTGCGGCGCAGATAGCGGACTTTCGTTTGACGAACTCATCTGGCGGCAACCGGTCATAAGCCGACGCTCTGGATTCTTCTCAACAGCCGACGTTGAACTGGAGTCCACACCCGAAGCGGTCTTTGAATCAGGAGCTGTCAATTTTTACTCCTAAACGGCGGCTTCGCAACGATAACGGTCTGTCGGCCTTAGAGTATGGACGACAACAGGCGGCCAGCAATCGACCGATTTATTATCCATCGAAATAAATCAAGCTTTTACTTTCGGCTAGTAATTCAAGACGTCACCTGGCAAAGGCTTTAGTCATTAAAAATTTACCAGTAATTAATGCTGACGATAGAGCAATACTTCCTACCGATTTACGCGTGATTGCACTTTCCATTCCATTTTTTACAGCGAGTATCTCTAAATGAACATTTCCCATCGCCTATGGCTCGTGGCCTGTGTTTTCATCTTTGGTCTTTGCCTTTACGGCACATGGTCGTTTAATACGTTGCAGGAGCTTAAGGTCAATGGCCCTGTGTTTCAGCGTATTGTTCAAGGCAAAGATCTGGTTGCGGATATTTTGCCGCCCCCTGAATACATTCTTGAAAGCTACTTGGTATCCATGCAATTGGGTATTACAAAAGACGCTTCCGAACAAAATCAATTAGCAGAAAAACTTCAGTCTTTGCATGCGGAATACAACATACGCCACAAATTCTGGAAAAATGAATCTCTCGATGAGAGTCTAAATCAAGCGTTTCTCGTCAATGCACATCAGCCAGCAGAAAAGTTTTACCAGATTGCCTTCGATGAATATTTACCGGCTATACAGCAATCACAAAGTGATGTTGCACAGTCCGCTATGAGGCGCATGACTGAATTGTATGAGGTGCATCGTAAGGCAATCGATCAGGTAGTAAAGCTGACATACCAACGCAATGTGGCTGATGAGGCAGCAGCCAAAGCCAAGATCAGCTTAAACCTGATTGGCATGGGAATATTCCTGGCGCTCATTGTTGCCGCTGGTGCGGCCGTCTCTTTCTTTACCATTACCCATATCAACCGCTCACTGAAAAAAGCGGTTGAGATGATTGAAATCTTAACTACTGGCGATTTGACAGGGCCAGTTCCTTTGATGGGCAACGATGAACTCGGGCGCGTCGTGCAGCAACTAGCTACAATGCAAGCCAATTTCCGCCACTTGGTTGGCACACTAAAAAAAACGGTGGAAGATCTCAATCGCTCTTCAAATGAACTGACAGTTGCTGCCGAGAATAGCGCGCAGACCAGTGCACGTCAGTCAGAATCCGCCTCAAACATAGCGTCCAGCGTAGAACAGCTTTCTACTTCAATTGAGCAGGTTGAGAGTCATGCCCAGGACGCTCATCAGGTCTCTCACGTCGCAGTACAACGGAGTGAGGAAAGCTGCGTTGTAATTCAAGAAACCGCTGAACAGATTCAGGACGTTGCTCTTATGATCAACCAGATGGCGGATTCAATCCGCGGGCTAGAAGCATTTTCTGGGCAAATAAACAACATTATCTTGGTCATTAAAGAAGTGGCCAATCAAACCAACCTGCTGGCCCTTAATGCAGCAATTGAGGCTGCACGTGCAGGAGAGCAAGGGCGTGGTTTCGCTGTGGTTGCTGACGAAGTAAGAAAACTGGCAGAGCGCACAGGCCAGTCTGCACAAGAGATTACCAACACGATCAGCAAGATGCTGGACACTACGAGGCAAGCAGCCTTAGGCATGGAGGCAAGCGTCAAGAAAATGTCATCCGGCGTTGATAAGGCGAATCAGGCAGGTGACTCGGTAAGCAGCATTAGTAGCAGCGCGAACGAAGCCGATCGCGCCGTTGAGGGGATTCGCGATGCGCTGCGCGAGCAATCCTCCGCAACTCGAGAAATGGCACGCAATATCGAGCAAATTGCGCAAGGTGCAGAATCAAATCGGCTTGCTGTAAGTGAAACGGTTAGCTCGGCACGTGCACTCAAAGAACTGG
This sequence comes from Propionivibrio sp., assembly GCA_043737935.1. Classification (GTDB taxonomy): domain Bacteria; phylum Pseudomonadota; class Gammaproteobacteria; order Burkholderiales; family Rhodocyclaceae; genus Propionivibrio. Next base: position 6,832 of record JAYSZS010000392.1, read on the forward strand.
CAAGCGAACTTGACCGAGTGACCAGTCAATTCCGAGTGTAATCTCAGAGTATGAAACTCTGAATATCATGCCAGATCTTCATCTGGAGCAGTATTCTCAGTGTTTGATTAATAGAAAAGGAAAGCAGACATTCAAAAGTGATTTGATCGGTCAAGGTAATAGCGTCTGTTTTGGGTGCGCGCCGTGCAAAGGCGGCGCTTTCCAGTGGGTGAAAGCCCCACCCGGCTAACTGCTCCAGCCGGAAGCAACCGGAGCAACTATGGAGGTAAGGAAATGGATAATGCATCTGACAGCCTTCGCCACGGTGGTCTCTGATGAATTGGCTTGTTTTACCGCAGTCCCCCAGGCCGGGTGTTAGCACGAGCAAGCAGTCGTGGGAAAAAACGCAAGAGTACGGACATGCGGCATTATGTAGCAGCCACCCCAAGCCTTTGCCCGCGAGACCGACCACGATACTTCTGTCTTCAACGAACAGAGACTCATCATGGCCGAACCGCACGTCGTCACCGCCCTGGACCGCCAAGCATACCGAGATGGCTGAGCTCATCGAACATCACAAGAAGGCGATAGCGCAGCTATCGAGTGACATGACCCATGTCGACGCCACCCTGAAGCTGTTCGC
>JAYSZS010000393.1:0-7453 GCA_043737935.1 Propionivibrio sp.
AGGGTGTATGGACCGGCGGCACGTCGGGCGCGACGAAGCGGGGGGGCGGCGGATCACCGCCGCAGTCTTCCGTGAAAGCTGCGCCGCGCCGGGTGTAGACATGCATCAGCCTTAAGGTCTCCGGGTCATATGCGTAACGGGTGGAGGCACCGTTCTTGTAGTCGATGCGAAGGCGCTGGCCTTTGGCGTCGTAATCGATGTTGTTCACGCCCACCGGAGAAGGCGGCACGGTGGCCGGGTTTAACAATCCGGCAGGTTCGGTCGCGTGATCCAGCCACACGTGCTCCCGTTCCAGCAGATTGGCTTCGTTGTAAACGGGTTGAATGATGTTGCGCTTGGCGCCGGGCTGGTTGCTGCGTGGCGCAATCGATTGAACCGGCCGGTTGAGAGCATCGTAGCGGGTGAAGCTGGTGTAGGTATCGGCTTCCAGCGCGGGCGCGAGCGCCGCTTCCAGTGCGGCGGGGTTGAGCGTAGCCGTGGCGTTAACAGGCAATGCCGCGTCGACCGTGTTCCAGTTAAGTGCTTGCTTGTATTGCGTGGCGATCCGGCGCGAGGCGCGCAGCGGGTTGCCTTTGAAGTCGTGGGCTTCACTCGCCACTATCCCGGCCTGATCCAGGTGGAGATAGAGCTTGCCGCGCAGATTGCGCTGCTCGGCTTGCGGATGCTGCTCGCCATACACGAGGCGATCGGTCAGCAACTCCTGGTTCGGGTTGGCGGGGTTGGCGGGGTTGGCGCCGGTGGCGAAGGAACGCAGCGGGCGGCGCAGCGGATCGTATTCGCTGCGAAAGGTGTGGCCGCGGCTGTCCCAGGCGAAGAGCGATTTGCCCGCGATGTCATTTAACATCCAGCGCGCGCCGGCTTCCATGCTGAGTTGGTGGATGATATTACCCAGCATGTCGTAGTCGTAACGCATGACGATGCGGTCTTTGGCGTCGACCACTGCGCGTTGATTACCTTCGATGTCAAGCACCACGCGCGTGTGATGGAATTTCTCGACGGGTGGGTCGGCCAAAGGCGTGTCGCTGAATTTGAATTTTTTGTGCGCGTTGGTCAGGAACGTGCGGCCGAGCGAATCAAGATGGGCAACGCTCGGTGTCGCTGCATGAAGCGCCGCTTTGCGCGCGGCGGTCTGTTCGTGCGGACCGAGCGCGCCGCCTTGGCGCTGCGCGTGCCAGGTCGGCAGGTAATCGGCATTCGGCAGGCGGCGGAAGAAATCGCCTACATCGGGATCGGTTTTTGGATCGGCGATTAGTAATGTGTCGCAGACATCCCAGTTCTCCTGCCGCCACGGATCGAAGACGACTTTCTCCCAGGTGTGATTGGGGTGCAGCGTGGCGACGACACGCTCGACCGGGTCGTAGAACAAGATGGGGCTGACGCCGACTTGCACGCCAAATTCGTGGTGGTGTGTCGCGCTGAAGAACGGCTCGTACTGGCGCACCGGTTTACCTTTGTTGTTGAAGATAGTCCAGCCGCTGCCGACCCAGCGTGGATTGATGACGGGACCCTCTGTAACGACCGGACCCGGTTCGGCCTGAATCTTCTTTTGTATCTCGCGACCAAAACCGTCCGAATAAGAAAAGCCGATCTGAATTTTTAATCCATCAGGCGGCAGGGGATCGCTGGCGTGAGTTTCGCGCGCCAGTGTCGCGGCGTACGGCGGCAACCATTTGGTTGGGTCTTGTGGATTTGCGCGTTGGGTGCGTTGGAAGCGATCCAGGTCGTAGACGATGCGCGTGGTGGCGTTTTGCATCAGGGCTGGCGCGATGCTGCGCGGGTCTAGCGCATCATGAAAGGCGTCGAGTTGCGCGGGTGTGAGATCGGTAACAAAGCCCGCCAGCGAATCGCCCTCCGCGATTACGGGCAAAGGTTTGCCCGTGACGGCAGTGCCCGCCACCATGCCCAAGACATCGAATGCAACTGCGGCCTGGTTGCGGTTTGGGTCACTCATCAAGCGTGGCTGGAGCACGCGGTAGTCGTTGGCTTCTACGGTGACGCGATTGCCCAGCGCATCGCGGCTTTCGAGCATGAGTAAGTCGTGTGCGTCGTAGATGACAAAGCTCTCGGTGCTGATTGCGTCAGTGTGGAACGGATCGCGAACGCGATGCGGCAGGAAAAAATGTTGACGGGCGTGAGCAAGTTCCTGTGCCGGTGTGTCCGTGCTGCCCGGCGACAAGAATATCCGCCCTGAGGGGATCCACCATTGGGTTTCGCTGTGAACGTATCTACCCTCGTCGGCAAGAACGTCATCGAGTTCGGCTGCATTCAACTTGCCGCTGTCTACATAAACCTGCCGCGCGAGTCCCGGCGTAAAAGCGAGTTTGTAGCTTTCGCCGGGTAGGGCCAATGACTCGACAACGCCCGGCGGGAGCAAATCGGTCAGATCGTTTTTGCGATAGCGCGTACGGACGTGCTCGATCAGGCGCTTTTGTGGCAGTCCTGATGTCGGAGCGCTTTCATAGTCGAGTGGGGTGGCCGCATTACATTCGCCCGCTATCTCCTCGAAGGCAAAACGACTGGTGTCGGTCGCATTACGCAAGCCGGTGACCTCGCAGGTGCGGGCCTCAGCGGGCAAGGGGGTGCGATAGTCGTCACTGGCCTCGATGTCATTCGTAAAGCCATTCTCCATATAGGTGATGAGCGGCTGCTCCTGTTTCTTTTTGTCTTCACCTTGCAGTGGACTTAAACCCGGCCGACGGGAATAACCGATTGCGGCTTGCTTGCGCACGTTCCCGTAGTCGTCGACTTCCAGCGTAAGCGCGTGTTGGGTGCGCGGATCGGCGGGATTGCGCTCGTAGTGGTAGCTGATGGCTTCGCGCGCGTGCGTGAAAAACACCCCGTGACGATTTTCGGCGCGCGGCTGCAAGCGTTGGATTGTGAAGTTTTGCTCGGTGACCGAATAAGGGTTTTGCGCCTTGTCGGTTCCGTCGAGGGCGTAAACCTCTTGACGTAACATCGCGCCCTTCAGCGTGCGGCAGGCCTCCCGCTCTTCGTCGACCGTCAAGCCGGCCGGTAGCACCGTGTCGGGGAGTAGCATCCCCCGCGCTTGCGTGTTGGTCAGTCCTGGTTCACGGTAGTACTCGCCGCGATCATTGGTATCGAGCAGTCCGGCGAAGAAGTCGGAGATGTGTTCGCGACCGAGATAGACGCCGGTGTGAAACCAGGTCTTGGTGTGCACCGGCGGCACGTGCGAGGCGGTTTCGATATTGTCGCCCAACGGAAAAACATCGCTCTCAATCAGCGCCGTAAATTCTTCCGTATCGAATTGCTCGACCATGCCGAAACCGCGGAACTCGCGCTCTTCACCGTCAAAGTAGCCATGGTGATAGGCATAGCGCGTGACAAAACGGTTGCGGCTGATGTGATCGTAAGTTTCGACACGCTCGATTACATGCACTGGGAACGGCAGCTTGGTGATCCAGGGTTTGCCGTCGCGCTTGTCCTGCAAATAAAATTGGGTCGAGGGCGCGTAATGTACGCGCGTTTCCGCACCGAGGTTGTTGCGCATCTCGACCATCAAGTGCGGTTTGCTGCCGCCCATAAGGTCGAGGTAGCGTAGCGGGCGGCGAGCATCGCCGGGCAGGTCGGATGACCAGACCAGACAGGCGGTGCCATTGCCCAGCAAATCAGCGAGCTGGATCTGGCCGACGTTGCTGGTGGCCACCGGGAACGGCAGTTGCCGCGGCGCGCTCCAGGAGTTGCCGCTGCGGTTGAACCACAGGCACGCGCCATCACGGCCGAGGTAGGTCAGGTCGGTGGTGCCGCTGCCGTCGATGTCGGCCAGGCGGATGCGGCGCTGGTCAAACTGGTCGGGGTGGTCGAACCACGGCGAGCCGTCCATCACCACCTGCTTGCCGAAGCGGCCATAGCCGAGGTTGGGCCAGTAGCAGAGCTGGCCGTTGCGGATACGCACGATGTCGGTGAGGCCGTCGCCGGACATGTCGGCGATGTGGATGGCCTGCTCGCCGTCGGCGAAGACGATGCGCGGGCCGTCGCGTTCGTCGAGCGGGGTGGCAGTGCGCTCGGCGGCGCCGAAGCCTTTCTCCGCCTGAGACGGATACCAGGTGAAGACTTGGTGCTCGGTGATTAATGCGTCGGCATGGCCGTCGCCGGTGAGGTCGACGAAGCGCAGGTTGGGGTCGCTCCAGTCGATGTTGGGCAGGCTGGCGAAGGGGATGAACTGCTTCCAGCCCTGTTGCTCGTCGCGCTCTTGAAAGCCGGCGAGCGGCGGGTGGAAGTCGACGATATCCAGCGCACCGTTGCCCTGCACATCCATCAGTTGCTGGCGGCCGGTGTTGATTGCGGCGATGGAGGGCCGCAGGGCGACCGGCCGCATGGAGCCGAATCGGGGACCGGACGGGCCGTCGCCGAGGTTGGGTTTGTAGTACCAGGCGCCGGCCTGCTCGGTCAGGATGCCCGATAAACCCTCGCCGTCGAGGTCGATCCACTGGTAGCCTGAGCCGAGGCCGACTGGGAGGTTTTCGAGCGCTTGCGCATCGACCTCGCTTACGTGGTCGTCAATCTTCGCTTCGCTGTAGTTGAATTCGACCGGGGGGAGCGCGCGTCGATGCCACACCCCGGCATCGCGCTGGTGGCTCCACTGCGTGGCGGCCTGCAGGAAACTGTAGCCGGGGTCGCTGCTGGTGCTTTGCTGCGGGGTGGAGCGATAGGAGAGGTCGAGCGAGCGAACGAGGCGGCGCGGCAAAGCCGACGGATCGGCCAGCGTGGCGCCGAACTCTGGGAAGTCGTGGAACATCAGCACGCGGTGGCAGAGGCGGTAGGTACGGACTTCGAAGCCGGCGCGATGGGTGGAGAACGGGTCGGTGCGGCGCGCCCATGCGCCCACCACGTCCGGATTGGCGGCAGTCGAGCTGCCGTAGTCGAACTCGATCTCGAATATCCAGCGGGTGTCCTGGATCAGTTGATGGCTCAAGAAAAGAGGACGGCGCAATGTGCTGTTGTCGAGCAATGTTGTGGCGTTGCCGTAGCGAATGCGCTGGATGTAGCGGTTGGCGCCGCGCGACGGATCGTTGGCGGCGCCGCTTTGCCGCTCGTGGGCTTGGGTGAGGTCGAGGTCGGCACCGTCTTCGCCCTGGTAGTCATAGATGACGGCGTTGCCCTTGTCGTCGCGGGTTTCGCAAAGGAGCCAACTGAAGATACGGGAGTGGTCTGCGGGGTCGAAGATGCGATGGGCATCGTCCTTGCCGTAGATGCTCAGCACGTTGTCGGATGAGATCGAGCGCCAATGGGTATCGCCATTGCTGCGAGTCCAGCGCTCGATGCGCGCGTAGAGACCTTCGATGCGCGGGCGGTAGCGGCGAACGTAGTAGGTAATCCCATCCAAGGTTCGAGGCTTGTTGTACATGACGAGCTTGCCGTCCACCATCACCCAATTACCAATGGCATCCTTTTCGAACTCCGGCACCAGGTCTTCCGCGCCAGAGATCAGGAAGGTGTCGGTGGCATCGCTGTAGAGTGGCAGACCTTTGTCCGTCTTGCGCGTGATGGCGGACAGCGCAAGGCTCCAGCCGAAGCCGAAGGGGCCGTTGCCGGAGCCCGAGTCGTAGCTCAGTGCGAGCTGCGGGCCGAAGCCGCCTCGACCCGGCGACGCGGGCAGTGGAATCGAAAACGTTGAGGAGCCCGTGACAGGATTGGCGGCGAACTTTTCTCCAATGCCGCGAATGGCGCCACCGCCTTTGGGCAAAGAGATTGAGGGCGCGCGAACCTGATTGCTCTCTTGCTGAGCTTTAGCGTTGTCGCTGGGTTGCTGCTTGGTTTGCTCGCCGAGCACGAATCCTCCGGTGTTTTGACATCAAACGCTATCGGCACAAAAAAGTGGCCGGAGGACTGAGCCTTAATGGTGGGCCAGCGGTGTAAAGAGCTTGGTGCAAACTAAATGGGCACGACTTGTTAGTCGATCAAGCTTCTTTTTGTCACAAACATCGGATTCAACCGATCCCTTGCTAACAAAGAGTATACGGCCATAATGCGGCGACCAACAAATGGCCTAACAGCCTAGGCCAAAAGTGGTAAATGCAGTGCAGCAATCCGCGTCGCCCGTTGAAAGAAAGAATGGTTGGGCTCATGTTCCTCTTTCCGTTAGTCGATTTCCGGTGCCGACGCTTGACAATTTTCTCAGGTTGTTGAATTTGATATGAGTTGCCATAGCGCGACTTCCGCCAGGGCAACCCGCACGCGACCACCTCACCTTGGGCCGACAGTTCAGATACGGCAACGCTCACTTCCGCAAGTGAGCGTCGCGTAGTGGCCGCAATCTCCGAATCGAGCTCACCGTTGAGTTTTAAGTATTGCAAGATGTCTTGCATCGGAATGGTTCTCGTTGGAAGGCGCGCGTCCACCGGAAAATCCTTCTCGTTGAAGGTGGCAATGACGCTGGCGTTGCAACGAATCGCGGTGGCCAAAACGTGGCGATCGTTGGAATCGGGTAAGACGAGCCCAGGAATGATGGCCTTGTATCCCACGACAAGGCTATCGGGTATGGCTTGGTCCATGAGCGCCGAGGTACGATCCAATTGTTCAGCGCTAAGGTCCGGATGGTTTTGTAGAAGATTGCGCTTCCATTCGCTATGAATTTGTGCGCTCCAGCTCGCACGAAACCGTCCAGACAGGCCAAGCCATATCAGAAAATCTCGTAACGGTGCGGGATAGAGCACGCACGCATCGTATACCGCCGTAAACGGCGAATGCCTCATTTTTAGTCCAGGCGCAATTCTTGGGCTTGCTTGGCAAGTTCTTCCATGGCAAGTTCGCTGAAGCGATCGCGCTTCGCCTTGAAATGCATGAGGTCGGCAAAGCGCACGCGGCGATGCTTACCCGACTTGTGAAAGGGTAAAACGCCGCCTTCCAAAAGCTTGACCAAATGGGGGGCGCGACACGTTGAGCAGATCAGCCGCTTCCTGGCTTGTGAGTTCCTCGTGGATAGGCACGACCTTGACCGCGTTGCCCTCGGCCAATTCGGCCAAAATGTCCACCAGCAAACGCAGCGCCGATGTGGGCAGCTCGATTGGGTGCGCTTGGTTCATCTCGTCAAAAATCTGAATGCGCTGGGTTTCGAATTGCGTGGCAAGGAACGCGGCTAAGTCGCGCTGAACTCGCACAGCGGCCTGAACTTCTCGCTCGGCCGGTAACGTCGTGTTAATAAAGGGGGCGGGGGCAGCCATGACAAACTTCAGTTACGTTTCGTAAGACGCAAGCGTCACTATAATCGAAACAAACGAAAATCGTAATAAACGAAACGACAGCTGATTAGACGTAGCCGAGGTTGAGTGCATTGTCTAGAAAACGTCGTGTAATGTAAGAAATCGAAACAAAACACCGGGATAATTCCGCTACTTTCACCCCCGCCGCTGCATAAACCGCTCCATCTCATCAAACCGTGTTTCGACTTCTTGCGTGGTATAGATCGTCGTCGTATTCAAACTCGCATGGCCGA
>JAYSZS010000394.1:0-3190 GCA_043737935.1 Propionivibrio sp.
GCTTGATCAGGTTGGGGCACTCGTTGCAGAATGAAACCCGGTCGCAGTCTTCGCGCCAGCAAGCCACTTTACCGCTTTGCGCCAGGATGATGCGTTGCAGGTGGTCTTGTCTGTTGGTGCCTTTGAGCAGTACCAGATCGCCTTCGCGCGTTAATGACTTGATGTACTCAGTCGCATCACGGACATGGCCGAACGCACGCAAAGCATCGTCCTTTCCAAACTTACGCGCCTTAAGAGCGCTCGATGCCCAAGGGCCGACAAATATTGTTACATCGGCAATGTCCTGGGCACGTATCGCAATTCTCTTGTAAGTTATTTCTTTGGTGGCGCTGACGTCTGAAATCTCGCCAAAGACTATAATTTTTCGCCGGGCTTGCGCCGCCTTCATGAATTCGAAGCAGGCATCGAGCGTCCACAGGGGTGCTTTGAAGTCATCCCGGATGAAGGTCACCCCATCAGGTGTTGTCACCGCTTGCATGCGGCCGTCAAAGGGGGCAACGCTGGCTATCCCCTTGGCGCATTCTTCCAAAGTCATGCCGGCGGCCAGTCCACCGCCAATGGCACCCAGCACGGAAGGAACCCAGTGTGTTCCGCACAACTGGGTGCCAAGTTTTACGCGCTCTGAACCGCGTATGAGGGTCATCTGCAAGCGCTCCGGCCAGACCGAGCTGATCTCTTCGGCGCGCAGTTCAGCCTTGGCTGAAAGACCATAGGTGATGACCCTGGCGACGGCTTTGGCAGCCATGGCGAGGACCAGATCGTCATCAGCATTGAGGACGGCAGTGCCGGTCGCCGGGAGCGCGGCGATGAGCTTGCCCATTTCGGCGGCGATGGCCTCGCGCGGGTAGTCCTTGCTCGAATGATCGTCGCCCACCACGGTGACGATGCCGATGCTGGGTTGCACCAGGGGCAGGTTCTCGTCCATTTCGCCGGGCCGGTGCTCGGAGAGCTCGGTCACGAAAAAACTGTGGGTCGGAGCCAGTCGCAGCAAAGCTTCGGCCTGCTTGTCGATGTTGCTGTAGGTTCCGTAATTGCCAACCGCTTGACCCTTGTGCGAGAGCATCCCCAGCAGGAGCTCCTTGGTCGTGGTCTTGCCGGCACTTCCAGTAACACCGATGAACAGCGGTTTCTTCAGCATCGGTCGCCAGCGTCTGGCGCACGCAATCATCGCGGCGTCGACCGCATGGTCTCCGAATACCCGGCGAAGACGCCAGCCCATGGCAGCCCGCACCCGGATGAAAGTTTTGTAGGGAAAGGAATGCATTTATTGTAACTTTCTAGTTAATGGGGTTGTGCCGCATTAGTACGTTCCACTATTTCAAGAACACGCTTCGCGGCAGTCAAAATCGACTGGTTAATGGCGGTGTGGCTATCTTCATCAAAAGCCGTCAGAACATAGGTGACGCGATCAAGTTTTTCCCCCGTTTTACCCACGCCGATCTTGACCCGTTGGATGGCATCGGTTTGAAACGCTTCAAGAATCGAAGCGACACCACGATGCCCACCTGCACCGCCGTTTTTACGGGTTTTCACAGTTCCGAGCGGCAGGGCGAGGTCGTCGAACACCAGTATGCATTGCTCTGGACTGAAAGCCATGCTTTCCGAGAGTCGCTTTAGACCCGCGCCTGTGAGGTTCATGGCCATTTGAATCTTGACCAGACTGATACGTGTCCCGTTGACCGAACCGCGTGCGATCAAGGCGACTGGGGTAATTTCCCAGGTAAGCCCGCAGGACGTGGCAAGCCGCTCCACCGTCTCATAACCGACATTGTGCGGCGTACCGACGTAACGTGATTCGGGGTTGCCAAGACCAACGATTACATGTTCATGAGTGTCGACGATGAACAGGTCAGAACGCGGAGCCTGAGCTAATATGGCCGATATAGACGAGCTGGCGACCAATGCCGGCAAGCCCGAAGGCTTGTTCCGATCAGGGCACTCGTTACAGAATGAATACCGGTTACAGTCGTCCCGCCAGCAGGCCACGTCCCCGTTCCGGGCCAGGATGATGCGCAGCAGATGATTCTGTTTGTTGGTGCCCTTGAGCAAGACCAGATCGCCCTCGCGGGTGATTGAATTGACGTAATTGGCGGCATCCCGAACATGGCTGAAAGCGCGCAATGCGTCTTCTCTACCGGGCTGGCGGGATTTGAGTACGCTGGAAGTCCATGGGCCCACGAAGATTGTTACATCTGCAACTTCTTGAGCAAGAGTTGCGGCTTTCGCGTATTTCCTTCCTTTTTCAGGGCCAACGTCTGACAGTGTGCCAATCAAGATGATTTTCCGCTTGGCTCGCGCTAATTTCATGAATTCTATGCATGGGTCAAGCGTCCACAAAGGTGCTTTGAAATCATCCCGAATGAAGGTCACACCCTCAGGCGTATTTACAGGTTGCATCCGACCGTCAAAGGGGGCAACGCTGGCAATCCCCTTGGCGCATTCGTCCAGAGTCATGCCGGAGGCCAGTCCGCCGCCGATCGCACCTAACACGGAAGGAATCCAGTGCGTCCCGCACAACTGGGTGTGGAGTTTTACGCGTTCTGAACCATGTAACAGGGTCATTTGTAAACGCTCAGGCCAGGTCGAACTGATGTCTTCGGCGCGCAGTTCTGCGTTGATTGACACACCGTAGGTAATGACCCTGGCGATGGATTTGGCGGCCATGGCAAGCACCAGTTCGTCATCAGCATTCAGCACTGCGGTGCCGGTGGCCGGGAGCGAGGCAATGAGCTTGACCATTTCGGCGGCGATGGCTTTGCGCGGGTAGTCCTTGCTCGAATGATCGTCGCGCACCACGGTGACAATGCCGATGCTGGGCTGTACCAGGGCAAGTGGTTTGTCCATGGCATCGGGCTTATCTTCGCTCAGTTCGGTGACGAAGAAGCTGTGCGTTGGCCGCAGCCGCAGCATGGGCTTGGCGATTTCCTCAATATTGTTGTAGGACGAAAAGTTTCCTACGCCCTTGCCCTTGTGCGAAAGCATTCCCAACATGAGTTCCTTGGTCATGGTCTTGCCGGCGCTTCCCGTAACGCCAATGAACACCGGCTTTTTCAGCAGCCGGCGCCAAAGCCTGGCGCCGGCAAGCAAAGTACCGTATACGACGCGGTCACCGAGCAGCCTGTGCAGGCGCCAGGCGAGTGCTTTGGGTACGCGGCGGAAACCCTTTTCCAATGTGCCAGGCCTGATGTAG
>JAYSZS010000395.1:0-3185 GCA_043737935.1 Propionivibrio sp.
ATCAATCCCTGGGTCAGCCACCTCCTTCTCGCCTCAAATTCAAACGCTTACACCACTGACTTCAACGTCATCGGGCTAAAGTAAGTGCCATTCCGCTTAGTGCCTCTTCCGGTGCCGCCTTCGCAGCGGCCGACAAGGAAAATTGTTATGGCGTCGCCATGGCCGGCAAGAACGACTGCGGCGGCAGTATTCCAAGCATGCCTGCGCCGGCACTACGACCGTCGACAAGGACCCCAACGACTGGAAATACGTCGACAAAGGCACTTGCGACAAAATGGGCGGCAAGCTCAAAGCAGTGGCCGAGCTGGAGATGGAGATGAAGAAAAAAGGCTGAGCTAGGGATTGGCGGGGCATGCGCTCCTTTTCCGCTCCTGCCGCTCCTAACCCTCCCATCAGACTGCCCCTTGCCGCCGGTATCGGCCTGCGCGCGCCGCATCATGCGCAGATCCTTGCCGAACGGCCGGTGGTGGCCTGGTGGGAGGTGCATAGCGAAAACTTCTTCTGCGCCGGTGGCGCCCCGATCGAGTTTCTGCAAAGCATCCGGCAATTCTATACGATCAGCCTGCACGGCGTCGGCCTGTTGCTCGGTGGGCTCGATACCCTGTTTGAAGCGCATCTGGACAAACTTGCGGCTCTCGTCGAGCGGATCGAGCCGGCGTCGGTGTCTGAGCACCTGTGCTGGTCGTCCGCCGGTGCGCGGCACTTTAACGACCTGCTGCCTCTGCCCTACACCGAAGAAGCACTGGCGCAGGCCGTTGCCCGCATCGACTGTCTGCAGGAGCGCTTGCAGCGCCAGATTCTGGTCGAGAACGTGTCGAGCTATCTTCGGTTCGCCGACTCGATGATGAGTGAATGGGATTTTCTCGTCGCCGTTGCCAGCCGCAGCGGCTGCGGCATCCTGCTCGACATCAACAACATCTACGTGTCGGCGTGCAATCACGGTTTTTCTGCACAGAATTATATCGACGCCATCCCGGCCGACCTCGTCAGCGAACTGCATCTGGCCGGCTTCGAGGCGTGCGAGGATTTCCTCATCGACACCCACGGCCAGCCGGTGCATTCGCCGGTGTGGGACCTGTTCGAATACGCCCTCGACCAGTTCGGCGCCAAGCCGACGCTCATCGAATGGGACGTCGACATCCCCTCGCTGGCCGTGCTGCAAGGCGAAGCGGCGCAAGCCGAGCAGCGGCTGCGTGCCCGCATGCACGTTGATTCTGCGTCACGCCAGGAGCCGGGCCATGTCCTCGCTGCCTGAAGTACACGCCCTATTTGGCGGCGCTCTGCGCAATGAGGCGACGTCTGAACACACTCCTGCGCTGTGGGCGCTGTTTACTGAACCGAAAGCGCTCGCCGAACGAAGGCTGACGGCTTATCGGCGCAACGTGATCGGCAACTGGCGCAGCGCCCTTGCATCAAGCTACCCGGTACTCGCGCAGCTTCTCGGTGCGCAGCGTTTTCGCCAGCTTGCCGATCAGTACATCGCCGTCAACCCGAGCCGCAGCGGCGACCTGAACGACTATGGTGGTGAATTAGCGAATTTGCTTGAAGCCACTTCGCTGGGCAGTGAACGTCCGTATCTGCACGACATGCCACGGCTGGAGTGGGCGCTGCTCGTCGCCTATGGTGCTATCGATGCAGCGGTATTCGATCTCGCCGCCCTGGCCGAGGTACCTAGCGCCTTGCAGCCGAATCTGCGCCTGCACGTCTGGGTCGGCGCTGCGCTCATCGAATCGCGCTGGCCGCTGGTCGATATCTGGCAGGCGCACCTGTTGTCCGTGGACGAACGCGACAGAGCGCTGGCTGCTATCGATATCCAGCCACCCTCAGCGCCTTGCCGGGCACTGGTCGTGCGCAGCGAAGGCCGGATCTCGGCACTGGACTTGACGACCGGTCAAGCGGCTTTCCTGCGTGCGTTGCAATCCGGGCAGAGACTTGCAGAGGCGATAGCCGCCGCGCTGAGAGAAGACCCCGCCTTCAACCCCGGCACGACGCTGCAAGCTTTCATCGCGCAGCGCACGCTGAGCGGATTTTCCATGAACGAAAACACCACCTCATCGACTAACTTAAGGAGCATAGAATGAACGATGTTTCCCTCACTGGATTGACCTCTTCCACACCCCTGGCCGGCACCGTCGGCGCCCTTGCTCTCCTTCGCACAGCGCAGCATTGCGGTGATCGAGCGCTGGCTGACACCGCTCTTCAATCTGGCGATCCGACTCTATGTTGCCAGCGTGTTCTTCAAGTCCGGACTGACCAAGATCCAAGACTGGAGCTCGACGGTAGCGCTCTTCCAGTACGAGTATCAGGTTCCCGTCCTGCCGACGGAACTGGCGGCCCTCATGGGTACCGCCGGCGAGCTCGGCTTGCCCATCCTCCTCTTTCTCGGCCTGGCCGGACGCTTTGGCGCCGCCGGCCTGTCGGTGATGAATGTCATTGCCGTTATTTCCTACGCCGATCTTTCCGATCTCGGTCGGTAGGATCATGTGTCGTGGGGCGCGCTACTGCTGGTCATTCTCTTTCACGGGCCGGGGCGTTGGTCGCTGGATTACTGGCTGAAGCAGCGCTGGGTTAGAGTACACTGAACGTCTGCCTTCGGCTGTACGAGTTGCTGAAAAGGATAAATTCGGCATTGATCTCTTACAGTTTTCTGCGTCATAAAAGCCATTCTTGATCAATATTCATGCGACTGACCATCGGCCTCAGCGGTCACCAGGGCTTGCTGGGTAATATGCAAAGATAATTTGATGGTGTGAGTTATTATCTGTGTCCGCAAGCCACCTATCTACGGCCATGCTTGGCGGTCTGATCGCCGTCCTCCAGTGCAGGATTGAGGATTGATAGCGGTCACTGAAACCAAAGCCGTCCATTCGATTGGTTCGCCCGGGCCGACCAACTGATTCGACTTGCCAAGCCTTGCCTGTTCGCATCAGGTTCGCCTTCGGTGTTAGCAGATAGCTTGCCAGCACAGTCTGCCTACACAGCCTCGCGCGCCAACATCTAAGGGAGAAAGTAATTACAAATGTACCTGTTTTGGATGGATTGTTATATCCCATCAGGGCAAGGTGTCAGAGCGTAGCAGTTTGACTCGCGCGGAGATGTCATTTACGCAGGCAATGCCGGTTTGGAATTCGTTGATGCCCATTTCAACAGCGGTTCGACTCCAACCAAAGACACTCTCGGCAATC
>JAYSZS010000396.1:0-3185 GCA_043737935.1 Propionivibrio sp.
GCGCGGAGATGTCATTTACGCAGGCAATGCCGGTTTGGAATTCGTTGATGCCCATTTCAACAGCGGTTCGACTCCAACCAAAGACACTCTCGGCAATCCAATGCTTGCCATCGAGCAGCAATAGCGTGACATCGCCCATCGCACAGCGTCGCGCGGGTCTCGGTTTGCGCATCCAATCTGACGAAATCCTGATAGGCGCGCGCTGGGCACTGGCGGTAAATAGCGCGCTGGGCACTCTCTTCCGGCGGCAGAACGGGCGCCTGTTTGGTCAGATAGTCGTGAAAGCGTTGCAGGATGTGCAGACGATTGACCTGCACCACGCTGGCGTCATAGGGAACAGCGAAGTAATCGAGAAAGTCCTCGGCGGAAACCAGTTCGTCGAGGGCTTCGGCGAGGGTCAGCGTATCGTCCATGGGGGCCTCTCCTCAGCCAAGGGCAAGCTTCTGGTCGGGAAGGGATGCGGCGGCGTCGAGCGGGTCTGGCGCGACTTGAAATTCGTCGACGACTTCGAGTAGTTTGGCGGCGCCGATCTGGTCGCGTGAATCGAGTGCCGTCAGCTTGATCAGGCGCTCGCGCGAGGCCGAAATGTGGCCGAGCCGGAGCAGGACAATGCTTGCGGCCTTGAGTGCCAGCAGGTAAAAACGCAGCAGCCCAAAGGGCACGGCGGCCGCAGAAGCAAGCCAGCTTTCGTTGAGCAGGTGCCAGTCTGCTGGCAGACCGAGGTGGCGGCCGGAAATCTGCATGGCACGTTCGGCGACCTGCAAGGCGTCCTCCAGTCGGTGCTGGTAAAAATAGTAACGGTAGAGGCCAACCAGCACGGTGAGGTTGCCGGGGGCCAGCAGATGGGCGCGGAGTAACGCCAGCTCGGCACCAGCTTCGCCATACTCGCTGGCCGCCAGTGCGATCAGGCGCTTGGCCTCGGCAGGTAGCGCCTCCTCGAAATAAAGTTTGCACTCGGAGAAATCAAGCAAATCCATGGCGTATTCCGGTTTCGCCTTTCACAGCCGCATTTCTGTTGATTTCCGTATGCATCGACTCGTGCTCGCAGCACAGGTCTCCGGCACTACGGGTTCGGCATTGGCCGCTGTGCCCGGCGGGTTGTGGATCGTGGCGCAGCTCGGCCAGTTCCTGTTCCAGCATTTCGATGCGCTCGATCAGGCAGGCAATGGACTTGGCTACCGGGTCGGGGAGCAGGTGGTGGTCGAGGTTGATGCCATTGGCCTCGTAGTCGCCGCCGTTACGCGTATCGACGATGTGGCCCGGTACTCCGACCACGGTGCGCTCGGCCGGCACGTCCTTGACGTCCACCGAATTGGCGCCGATGCGCACACGCTCGCCAATGCTGATCGGGCCGAGAATCTTGGCCCCGGCGCCAGCCCTTGTTCCAGGAGGTGCCGCCGAGCGTGACGCCGTGGTACAGCGTGACATCGTTGCCGATTTTGGCCGTTTCGCCGATCACCACGCCGGCAACATGGTCGGTAAACAAACGGCGACCAATGGTGGCGTCAGGGTGGATGTCGACATTGGTCAGCATGCGGCTGAGAAAGGACAGCAGGCGCGCCGCAAAGCGCCACCCGGATTGCCAGAGCCGGTGCGCCAGCCGGTGGGCGATCAGGGTGTGCACGCCGGGTAGGTGGTCAGCACTTCCAGCGTCGAGCGCGCTGCCGGGTCGCGCTGGAAGACGCAGGCCAGATCTTCCCTGAGAATCGTCCACAAGCCGGGTGCGGCGTCGAGGCTGGCCGTCATGGTGAGCGCTTCAAACGACATTAAGGGGTCTCCTGATTGAAGCCAGCAGCAGGAGCAGATCGGGCGTTTCCGGTACCTGCTTGCGTTCGGCGACAAAGAAGCGCAGGTGCGGCAGCAGATTGTGCGCTTTGTTTTCATCGACCGCGACACCGAGGCCGGCATAGACCACCTGCACCCCCCGCGAGCCGGAATGCTTGCCGAGTACGATGCGATGCGACTGGCCGACTTCCTGCGGGTCGAAACCCTGATAGTTTTCCGGATGTTTGAGCAGACCATCGACATGGATGCCGGCTTCGTGCGTGATGGCGCCGGCACCGACGACGCTTTTCTGCCACGGCACGGCCCGCCCCCGAAGCGCTGGCGGCGACGCCGGAAAGGGCAAGAAAACCCTTGAGATCGACACCGGTTTCGATGCCGTGCAGCTTATTGAGGCCGAGTACCACTTCTTCCAGCGGGGCGTTGCCAGCGCGTTCGCCGAGGCCGTTAACCGTGGTGGTTCACATGCGTCGCGCCGGCCTTGCAGGCAGCCAGCGTGTTGGCGGTCGCCAGGCCCATGTCGTCATGCGCGTGCATCTTGAGTTCCAGTCCGCTATTGCGGCGCAAGGTGCCGATGCACTCGAAGGTGGCGAAAGGTTCGAGTACGCCGAGCGTGTCGGCAAAGCGCAGGCGGCGGGCACCGGCGCGTTCGGCGGTTTCGGCCAGCGCACAGAGGAAGTTCATGTCGGCGCGCGAGGCATCCTCGCAACCGATGCCGACTTCAAGCCCGAGGGTGAGCGCGGCGCCAATGTATTTCGGCAGTTCGCGCAGCAGCCAGGCGCGGTCTTGTTTCAGTTTGTAGGCGAGATGCTGGTCGGAGGCCGGTATCGAAATATCGATCAGATGCACGCCCAGGTTGGCACACGCGGCGATGTCGTCCGGATGCTTGCGGCTTCGCTCAAGGCATTCGGACAGCCCGCTAAGCTGCATATTACCAGCGAGGGCCTGCTCGGCCTGCACGGCGGTTATCGCCAAGCCTTGTGTCTTTCGATCCGGGCATTTTCCAGATTCAACAACGCTGCATCTGACAGGAAGAAGCCGACATGACCGGGCGCGGTAACGAACTCTGGCAACAGTCCTGGCGCGACCGGGAAACGGCCTTCCACCAGAAAACGGTCAATCCGCATCTGGTCAGGTTCTGGTCCAGCCTCGGACTGGCGGCGAGCGACCGGGTTTTCGTTCCGCTGTGCGGCAAAAGCCTGGATCTGCTCTGGCTCGCGCAGCAAGGGCATACGGTAATCGGTGTTGAACTCAGCCCGCTCGCCGCTCGCGCCATTTTCCGCGAAAACCGGATTCAGGCCAGCCGCCGTCGGGTCGGAGAATTTACGCTGTGGGAGCATGGCCGCATCAGCATTTTCTGTGGCGATTTTTTCTAGCTCAGCGCCGCCGATCTTGGCAACATT
>JAYSZS010000397.1:0-3168 GCA_043737935.1 Propionivibrio sp.
TTTCATAGCCTTGTCGCGTGATCTCGAACATTATCTGACCAGTAGAGTCGGTGTGCCGCAGTCCACGGTGGTGCAGATCTACAACGGCGTCGATGCGCAGCGTTTTCATTGGGTCGCAACGCGCCAGCCGATAGCCGGCTGCCCGTTTTCCGATCCAGCGTACTGGCTGGTGGGTACCGTGGGCCGCATGCAGACGGTAAAGGATCAGACGACACTGGCCCGGGCCTTCATTCGCGCACTGGCTATCTCGCCGGAGTTGAAGGCAAGCTTGCGTCTGGTGATGATTGGTGACGGGCCGCTGCGAGCGCAGTCGCAGGCGCTGCTTGAGCAGGCTGGTTTTGAAGCATTGGCGTGGTTACCCGGTGAGCGCAACGATGTACCTGAAATTCTGCGTGGGCTCGATTGCTTTGTTTTGCCCTCGCTGGCCGAAGGCATATCGAACACGATTCTGGAAGCTATGGCCAGCGGACTGCCGGTCATTGCGACGGATGTCGGTGGTAACGGCGAGTTGATCAAAGCCGGTAGAAGCGGAGAACTGGTGCCGGTAGGTGACGTAGAAGCCATGGCAAACAGCATTGTTGGCTATGCTCGCGATCATGTAAAAGCGCAAGCGGCAGGGCAGGTCGGGCGGGCAGCCGTTGAGAGCCAGTTCAGTCTGGCGGCCATGGTGCAGCAGTATCAAGGACTCTATGACCGCTTGCTGAAAAGGAATTGAATTGTACAGGTCGGGTAAGCGTTTTTATCGCTTAACCCGACGCAGGAAGTGCAGAGCCGACGTCTGGCGCTCAACATTATTTGACGAAAAGAAACGAACCAAAAAACATGTGTGGCATAACCGGAATATTCGATACTCTTGGCAAGCGCGACATTGATCGGACGATATTGACACGCATGAACGAATCGCAGCACCATCGCGGTCCGGATGAAGGCGGTTTGCATGTTGAGGCCGGCATTGGCCTTGGCCATCGGCGTCTTTCGATCATCGATCTGTCGACCGGTCAGCAGCCGCTGTACAATGAAGACCAAAGCGTTTGCGTCGTCTTCAACGGCGAAATCTACAACTACCAGGAATTGATTCCCGAGTTGCAGTCGCTTGGGCATGTCTTCCACACGCGCAGCGATACCGAAGTCATAGTACACGCCTGGGAGGCCTGGGGCGAGAAATGCGTCAAGCGGTTCCGCGGCATGTTTGCCTTTGCCTTGTGGGATCGCAATTGCGAAACGCTGTTTCTGGCCCGCGACCGGCTAGCGGTAAAGCCTTTGTATTACGCCTTGCTGCCGGATGGCACCTTCCTGTTTGGCTCCGAACTCAAATCCTTGCTGGCGCATGGCGGGCTGGCCCGTGATATTGATCCGTTGGCGGTGGAAGAATACTTTGCACTCGGCTATGTGGCCGAACCGCGTACCATCTTCCACCAGGCCAAAAAGCTCCCGCCCGCACACACGCTGACTCTGCGTCGGGGCCAGCCCGCTGGCGAGCCCAGGGAATACTGGGATGTGCGTTTCACGCTGAACAATCCAATCGGAGCAGACGAAGCCTGCACACAACTGAATGAAAAGCTCAACGAGTCGATTCGACTGCGCATGATCTCCGAAGTGCCGCTCGGCGCCTTTCTCTCCGGCGGTGTCGATTCAAGCGCCGTAGTCGCGCTGATGGCCGGGCTATCGAACGAACCGATCAATACCTGCTCGATCGCCTTTGCCGACCCGGCTTTCAACGAAGCCGACTTCGCCAGAACTGTCGCCGAGCGCTATCACACCAACCACCATGTCGAAATGGTCGAAAGCGATGATTTCGACCTAATCGATACGCTGGCTAGTCTCTACGACGAGCCCTACGCCGACAGCTCGGCCATTCCCACCTACCGTGTTTGCCAACTGGCGCGCAAGCATGTGACAGTAGCTCTTTCCGGTGACGGTGGCGACGAAACTTTCGGGGGTTATCGCCGCTATCGCCTGCATCTGATGGAAGAGCGCATGCGTTCCGCACTGCCGCGATCTATTCGCCAGCCGATCTTCCGGATGCTCGGTCGGGTTTACCCAAAAGCCGATTGGGCGCCCCGCGTGTTCCGCGCCAAAACAACCTTCGAAGGAATGGCGCGCCATTCGGTGGAAGCCTACTTTCACTCCGTCTCGATCTTGCGCGATCCGATGCGTGAGCAATTGTTCAGCAACAAATTCAAGAACGAAATTGCCGGCTACAGCGCGCAGGAGGTTTTCGAGCAGCACGCCGTGCGTTCGGGCACCGATGACCCCTTGGCGCTGATTCAGTATCTCGATCTCAAAACCTATCTGGTCGGCGACATCAACACCAAGGTAGATCGAGCCAGCATGGCGCACTCGCTGGAAGTTCGCGAGCCCTTGATGGATCACGAACTGATCGAGTGGTTGGCTACGCTGCCCTCATCGCTCAAGGTGCGCGGGCAGGAAGGCAAATATCTGCTCAAGAAAGCGATGGAACCTTATTTGTCACAAGACATTCTCTATCGCCCGAAAATGGGCTTTTCAGTGCCCCTGGCCCGCTGGTTCAGGGGCCCGCTCAAGGAGCGCGTACGCCAGGCGGTGCTGGGGCCGCGACTAGCCGCCACCGGCTGGTTCAATCACGAGTATCTGCTGCATCTGGTCGATGCGCACCAGTCCGGTGTGCGTGACTACAGTGCACCCCTATGGACCTTGCTGATGTTCGAAGCCTTCCTGCGCAAGGTGCTCGATGAATCTCCGGTTCTCCCGGCCATCAACAATGACCGCCACTCGGCGGTGCTGTCATGAGTTTGCGCATTCTTCACGTACTGGATCACTCCATCCCGCTACACAGCGGTTACACCTTCCGTACCTTATCGATCCTGCGCGAGCAGCACAAACTGGGCTGGGAAACCTTTCACCTTACATCACCGAAACAGGGCGAGACCCTGGTTCCCTTCGAGTACGTTGACAGCCTGCGCTTCTACCGCACTCCGGTTGCCGTCGGCACGCTCGCCAGCCTCCCCGTCGGCAAGGAGCTGGCGCTGATGAACCAGCTCGAAACGCGCCTTGAGGAAGTGGCCAGCGAAGTTCGTCCGGACATCATTCATGCCCACTCGCCGGTGCTCAATGCCTTCCCGGCCATCAAGGTGGCACGCAAGCTCGGTATCCCCGTCGTCTACGAAATTCGCGCCTTCTGGGAGGATG
>JAYSZS010000398.1:0-3166 GCA_043737935.1 Propionivibrio sp.
TTATCACTACAGTGCCTGCGCAAGCCTCGTTTGGGACGACATACAAGATGACTCAGCAATCGAAGCAATCTCTCTCCTATCGCGATGCCGGTGTTGATATCAGTGCCGGCGACGAACTGGTCGAACGCATCAAGCCATTTGCCAAGAAAACCCTGCGCGAAGGTGTACTCAGTGGTCTGGGCGGCTTTGGCGCGCTGTTCGAGGTGCCCAGGCGTTATCGCGAGCCGGTACTGGTTTCAGGTACCGATGGCGTAGGCACCAAGCTGAAGCTGGCTTTCGAACTCAAACGCCACGACACGGTCGGTATCGACCTCGTTGCCATGAGCGTCAATGACGTTCTGGTGCAGGGCGCCGAACCGCTTTTTTTCCTCGACTACTTTGCCTGCGGCAAGCTCGATGTCGATACGGCAGCGAGCGTCATCCAGGGTATCGCCGTGGGCTGTGAACAGGCCGGCTGCGCCTTGATCGGCGGCGAAACCGCCGAAATGCCGGGCATGTACCCGGAAGGCGAATACGATCTGGCCGGATTCGCCGTTGGTGTCGTCGAAAAGTCGTCCATCATCAGCGGCCAGAACATCATGCCGGGGGACGTGGTGCTTGGCTTGCCGTCTTCCGGTGCCCATTCCAACGGCTATTCGCTGGTGCGCAAGATCATTGCCCGCTCGAACCCCGATCTGGCGGCTGCTTTCGATGTTGAGAGAACACAAACCCGAACACTGGCCGACGCCATCATGGCACCGACGCGCATCTACGTAAAGCCGATGCTGGCGCTGATGGCTGCGCTGCCGGTTAAGGGTATGGCCCACATCACCGGCGGCGGCATTACTGAAAACGTTCCGCGTGTATTACCCGAGGCGGTCAAGGCCGTCATCGCGCAGTCGAGCTGGCCGCGCCCCCGACTTTTTCAGTGGTTACAGAGCGAAGGCCATGTCGACGAAAGCGAAATGCACCGCGTTTTCAATTGCGGTATCGGCATGGTCGTCATTATTGCTCGTGAGCACGTGCAGCAGGCGCTGCATTTGTTGCATGCGGTCGGCGAGAAAGCGATCGAGATTGGCCGCATCGAAGCACGTGAAGGCAGCGAGGCACAGACGATCGTTGTTTAGTGCGGGTTGCCGGTACGCAGCGGAATCAGATCTTGCAATCGATTGCCGAGTCCTGGGCGGATTTTCGACGGATACGTGACAGACGGGTGTCGAGAAGTACGGGCTGCTTTTCCTTCCGGCGCTGTTCTTGCCGACGTTCCGAGTCGGTCTTTTGAGTACCACGTTGATCTCCGCTATGGGCATGATTCCCTTGGTCACTTTGATCCTGCTCAACTCGTTCAATGGTTTCCTCCAGGGCATGACTCTGCTTCGATAATGAGTTCGACAAGGCGGCACGCAGTTTGGCCGAACTAACGACCGGTTGAGCTCCTTTGTCCTCAGACAAGGTTTTGTTGTTGCTTTCGCTGAGGTAAGGTAATAAAACTTCAGTTGGAATTCTCATCGCTTTCTACTGTCCTGCACAAAGTAATGTTGTTTTATCGGCGTTATTTCAAAAACTTGAATCGGAGTGAGTCTGCTTACGACCAAAAGAATCAAAAAGAAATCCCTGCATGACAGTGGGTACGCCCAATAATAATTGCTTTCTCTCGCTTCGTAATCATCGTGTTTGCGACGGTTTTTCCCCGACCAGCACTGTCCATTCCCTGCTGACTCCGGTAAACTTGAGCATTACTGACCAGTTGGTCATTAGTTTTTCCTCTTTATACCCGTTCCGACGGGAGATCCGGATTGTCATGCCGAGCAACAAGCGTCGTTCCTGGGTTTTGTTGATCGCCATCCTTGGTTTGCTGGGGTTGGCGTATGGGGCTTATTCTGCTTTTCGCGGGTCATCCACCCCCATTCAGCCGGCAAATACGGGCGGTTCACCGGGCGGCAAGTCCGCTGCCGGGGCGCCGGGCGGACCGCCAGGCGGGTTCGTGTTGCCGGTTGAGACAGCCAGGGTGGTGGCTGCCGAACTGGCGCTGGATGCGAGCGCCGTTGGCTCTCTGCGCTCGAACGAATCTGTCGTGCTGCGCCCCGAGATCGCCGGGCGTATTTCGTCGATCAACTTCAAGGATGGTTCGGCGGTGGCCAAAGGTGCATTGTTGGTCGGGCTGGATTCGGCAACGCAGTCGGCCGAGTTTGATCAGGCCAAGGCCAATCTCGGTCTGGCGCAGGTCAACCTGAAGCGCACGCGCGAGCTTTTCGAGAAGAAGTTTGTCAGCCAGCAGGCGCTCGACAATACCGAGGCGGGACTCAAGGTACAGGAGGCGGCGCTGGCGCTGGCTCAGGCCAGACTCGACAAGATGCGCATCAAGGCGCCATTTTCCGGTGTCGTCGGAATCCGCAACGTGAGCGTGGGCGACTACGTTAAGGAAGGTCAGGAATTGATCAATCTCGAAGATATCGGCACATTGAAGATCGATTTCCGTCTGCCAGAATCCTACCTCGGACAGCTCAAGCCGGGACAGACGATTGAAGTGTCGAGCGATGCCCTGCCCGGACAGAAATTCGAGGCGGTGCTTGATGCCGTCAATCCCCTGCTGGATACCGGTGGTCGCGCCATTGCCTCCCGTGCGCATCTCTCGAATGCCGATGGCCGTCTGCGACCGGGAATGTTCGTGCGCGTTCGCCTGATCTTCGAGCAGCGCAGCAAGGTGCTGCTGGTTCCCGAGCAGGCCATCGTTCCCGATACTAAAACCCCTTTCGTTTTTGTCGTTCAGGAGGGCAAGGCGGTGCGGGTGCCGGTGAAGACCGGACAAAGACGTAACGCACAGGTCGAAATCGTCGAGGGATTGAAGGCGGATGACGAAGTGGTGACCGCCGGACAGATGAAATTGCGTGACGGCGCGCCGGTCATGGCTATCGGCGGGCAGGCCGCATCGGCTTCATCTTCGGCCTCAGCCGCCGCCCCGCCTGCCGGTCAACCGGCAGCGGAACAAGGCAAAGCCGCCGGAGCGACTGCCGCCTCCGGATCAACCAAATGAAAATTTCCGACCTGTGCATCCGCCGTCCCGTCTTTGCGACGGTGCTCTCACTCTCGGTGATGCTGATCGGGCTGGTTTCCTACACGCGGCTGCCGGTGCGCGAGTACCCGAAGATCGACGAACCGGTGGTGACGGTCGATACCACCTACCGCG
>JAYSZS010000399.1:0-3149 GCA_043737935.1 Propionivibrio sp.
TGTCGGTGCGCGGGGGTGCGCGCCATGCCTTCCATCTGCCGCACGACCACCGCAGTGGCCAGCACCCGCAGGGTAGTGAAGCCGACGCGCGATACGGCGTTGCGCGGATCGGTGATGGCGCGGCCGCTGCGGTTGTAGATTACCGAGTTGGCGACGGCAACCACGCGCGTGGCCAGCAGGGGATCGGCCCGCACCAGGCTGGCGAGCTGGTCCAGCGAGCAGTCCGGGTCGTCGAGCAGTCGCTGCACCTTCAACGCCATTTCGCTGGTGGTCGGGAAGATCAATTCATCATGGGCCGCCGTATCGGCGATCTGTGTCAGGATGGCTTGTACGTCCACGTTGTCAACCTCGCTCTTGTTGTCTCGTCGTTGCCGCGCAAGCGGGAATGACGAGCCAAACTTGAATGGCAAAAAGTAAAATCGGCATGGTCAAAACAACTCGATCTTCTTCTCACCGGTCGGCTTGGCGGGGCGTAGCAGCGACTGTTCGTAGTCGCGCTCGGCCCTCATCACATCCTGCACGCCCGGCTGGGTGATCGGCAACCGGCGGCAGAAGGCATCGCCTCCATCCGGTGTAAAGATCACCTTGCGTGACCAGGCGCCGCCGAAATCCTGTGCTATCAGGGGAATGCCCTCCCGCTCCAGCCATTCCTTGGCGAATTCGGAATTGCGCTGGCCAATGGCCATCAAAATCGACGTCACTATGGTTCCGCCACCGAAAGCCTTGGCGACCAGACGTTGCTTGACTGCCCCTTTGCCGAGCATGGTATTGAGCAATACTTCCATCGAATAGTCGCCCGCCAGGATGACGTCCATGTCGTCGGACGCCGACTTGGCACGGCTAGGCAGCAGGAAATGGTTCATTCCGGCCAGACGCAGCTTGGTGTCGTACAGGCAGACCGCAACACAGGAGCCGAGCAGGGTGGTGATCGGGCGCTCGGTCTCGACCGTCCAGCCTCCCGGATTGATGTTCCGGGCGCGACGTTCAAGTTCCTTGGGGTCGTGGTCGATGGGTGACATGGTGCCTTATCCGTAGGCGATGATCTCGGACGGGAGTCCATGCAGCGGCACTACCCGGTCCACTCCGCCGAGCCTGATGGCCTCTTTCGGCATGCCGAACACGACGCAGGTCGATTCGTCCTCGGCCACCGTTTGCGCGCCGGCGTCGTGCATCTCCTTCATGCCGCGGGCGCCGTCGTCGCCCATGCCGGTCATGATTACGCCCAGCGCATTGCGACCGGCAATCTGCGCCACCGAACGGAACAGGACATCGACCGAGGGCTTGTGCCGGTTTACCAGCGGGCCGTCGGCCACTTCAACGTAATACTGCGCGCCGCTGCGTCTCAACATCATGTGGCGGCCGCCGGGAGCGATCAGCGCACGACCGGGCATCACCCGGTCGCCGTTCTGCGCTTCGCGTACTTCCAGCTTGCACAGGGCGTTGAGGCGCTCGGCGAACATCGCGGTGAATTTCTCCGGCATGTGCTGGACGATGACGATGCCACTGCCGACGTTGGGCAGGCGGGTCAGTACCGCTTCCAGGGCCTGGGTGCCGCCGGTGGACGTGCCGATGGCCACCACCCGGTCGGTGGTGTTGGCCATGGCGCGGGTGCTGGCGGCCTGGGCGGCGAGCATGACGTCGGCCGTCAGCCGGGGCGGCGGCGCCGGCGGCCGGACCGCACCCGGCGTGACGCGGCGCATGTTGGCACGCGCGGCGGCCCGTACGGCCGAGACGAGGTCGTCGCTGGAATCCTGGAGGAACTGCTTAACCCCACCCTTGGGCTTGGTGATGATAGCCAGGGCACCCGCGGCCAAAGCATCGATGGTGGCACTGGCGCCCTGCTCGGCGAGGGAGGAGCAGACGATGGTCGGCGTCGGGTGCTCGCTCATGATCTTCTTGAGGAAGGTCAGGCCGTCCATGCGCGGCATCTCGATGTCGATCACCAGCACGTCCGGCCATTGCACCTTCATCTTCTCCAGCGCGTAAAGTGGGTCGGCAGCGACGCCGATAACCTCGATGTCGGGCTCGCGCTCGAGGGTCTCGCGATTGACCTGGCGCACGACGGCCGAGTCGTCGACGATCAGTACTTTGATCTTGTTGTCCATGCCTTAGGCGGGAAGCTGGTAGATGGTGGGTTTCAGGGCGCGCAGGCTGTCGTTCAGGCCGTTCAGGCTCTCGGAATGACCGACGATGAAGTAGCCGCCGGGATGGAGTTGCTCAACCAGCCGGGCGACCACCTGGCGCTTGGTTTCGGCATCGAAGTAGATCATCACGTTGCGCAGGAAAATGACGTGAAATTTGCCCAGCACGGGCAGGGTGCGGTTCAGATTGATTTGCAGGAAGCGCGTGTGGCGCTTGATTTCGGGGGCAATCATGAAGCTCCCTTCCTGGGAGCGCACGCCCTTCAGGCAGTACTTGCGCAAGTAGGTCTGGGGCAGGCCGCGCGTGCGGTCGAGCCAGTACAGGCCGCGTTGCGCCGTGGCCAGAACCGCTGTAGAGATGTCGGAGCCGGTGACGGTCCAGTTGGCGTCCAGGCCCAGGGTCTCGGCGAGGACGAAGGAGAGGGTGTAGATCTCTTCGCCGGTCGATGAGGCGGCGCTCCAGACGTTGAAGGGGCTGCCGGCGGGATGTTGCGCGACGATGGTTTTGCTCAGGAATTCAAAGTGCGCTTCTTCGCGGAAGAAGTAGGTTTCGTTGGTGGTCAGCAGGTCGACCATGGTTTGCAGTTCGTCGGGATCGGTGTCGTTGGTAACGAAGCGGTAGTACTCGCCGAAGCTCGACAGGCCGTGGTGCTTCAGCCGCCGCCCCAGACGGCCGACCAGCAAGACCTTTTTGGTGTCGGCCAGGCTGATCCCGGCGATCTTGTAGATCAGCTTCTGGAACTGGGCAAACTCGGCATTGCTGATGACTGGGGTGTCAATGGCATTCATAAGGTCTTGCGTTGTGCAGCGGCGGCTGCGATTTAACGGCTTGGACGACCACGACCGGTACCGGCGCGGCAAATAGCGGATTGATGATTCCTGAACCCGGATAGTTCCAAATTTACCAAAAAGGATATATATTGTTCTTCCGGTAATTACGCGGTGAGCTGCGGCATCTACGTAGTAGTAACGCTTGGCCTTTCCCATCAGCGAAAGCGTTGCACGCAC
>JAYSZS010000400.1:0-15842 GCA_043737935.1 Propionivibrio sp.
ATCAATCCCTGGGTCAGCCACCTCCTTCTCGCCTCAAATTCAAACGCTTACACCACTGACTTCAACGTCATCGGGCTAAAGTAAGTGCCATTCCGCTTAAGGGGGTCATTGGCTGTCCCACAATTTATGAACTGGCGATGGGCGTAAAGACTAGCACCAGAGCACGACGAAAGCCATCGATTCAGTGCTTCGGCAATCAAGACATGTGCACGATTAGTGTATTGAGGGTGTAATCGAAAATAATTGCCCAATTATCTCGGATGGCGCCGACTACTTGAACGGAATCAGGATCTGCTGACTCCGCAAGCCTCCTGCTTCATGCGTTGAGCTAACCAACAACAAACGGGACAAAGCCATAATTTAGCTACCATGAGGAAACCTGTGTAATACTGATTTTCAGCCGGTTGAATTTCTTATTCTATTCATCACCCTGACGTTTTCCCGCCGCTTTCCCGCTTCGCCCTGGCCATGAAAGCCGGTGCTCTCGCCCCTATGCCTGTTCCAGCGGCGCTTCTGCCGGATAGGGCTGGCCGTCATGACCCTGGTCGGGTTGTTTTCTGTCTGGACGAAATTCGGAGGATGCGCAAAACCGCCCGGATAACATTAGAAGCGGATAGAACGGACATATGATCATCGTTTGGGTCAACAAGCGAAATTGGAAAAACCCGGGGCCGATTGTGAACGTCGCTGTCCACAATGCCCACAGCTTTGCCTCGATCGGTCTCGAGGCGCACTTCGTCGTGGGGCAGGGGAAGCCCTCCGATACGTTGGAAGATTTGCGGACTTTCTACGGGCTTGAGCCGGCGCCGAATTTTCACATTCACCGGGTACCCCGGGAGGAAAAGAAATGGTTTTCCTCGGCGAGCGCCTCGGTGTTCCGCGAGGCACGAAAATTGATAGAAACCCTGGCCATTCACGATAATGTGGCGGTGTTCACCCGAGAGTCGGGGTTTCTTCCCACCCTGTGGCGCTTGAAGCGCAATCCGCGCATCAGGGCGTATTATGAACTGCATGATTTTTACGCCGACTTTTCCTGGCGGGATAATAAATTCCGCCTGAAAGACCGTCGGGAACAGGTGTTCGAACATTTGTTCCTTCCCCGGATTGACGGCTTGGTGTGCATCACTCCGGAACAGGAGGCACTCTACCGGAAGGTGTTTCCCCAGGCGCGCATCATCGCGCTGTCACTGGGTACCAAGCCCCAGGAACCCCGTGATCCCGAGAAACGGCGCGAGCAACGAACCCTGGTCTATGTCGGGCACATGCACGGCTCCAAGGGAGTGTCGTTCCTTTCCAGGGCGGCGGCTTCCCTTGGAAGTAGGGGCATCCGGACTCTTTTTCTTGGAGGCTATCAGGACAATGCTGAAAAAATTATCGTCCACGCCCGGGAGCGGGGGGTGGGCCACATGGTCGAGGTGCGCTCCTTCCTCCCCCCGGTGGAGATGCATTCCCTCTTGGCCACGCGGGCATCCCTGGGCGTAGTCATGCTGGCCGACACCTATTACAACCGCAATCTGACCTGCCCGGTGAAGGCCCTGGATTACCTTTCCCATGGCATTCCCACCTTGGGGACGGAAGTGCCCTCGGTGAGGACGGTCATGGGTGACGCCTGCATCTATCTTCCCGAGGACGATCTGCCAAAATTCATCCTGGCGGTGGAGGCACTGCTCGATTCCCCCGAGGATTATGCCGCAGCGGTTGAAAAAACCCGGCAACGGGCCGAGGAACTGACCTTGCAGAACCGGGCTCGGTCTCTGGTAAATTTTGCCGGTGGAGCATGAGGGGAGTGTTCCCCGTCCCTGTATCAGGAAAGCAAAGTTTTAAAATCCCGTCCTTCAGGACAACTTCGGGACGTCGCAAGTTGGATGATCGAATCCTTTCCGGCTATCGTATCGTGATGACAATGCCAATTGTAGCTGACCTGATGAGGATGACGATTTGAGACTGGCCATCGTTCGCCAGCGCTATAATCCGTTCGGTGGTGCCGAGCGCTTTGTCGAACGTGCACTTGACTCGCTCGTTTCCCAGGGAACGCAAGTGACGCTGATTGCCCGAAGCTGGGAAGGTGCCTCACAGGCGGGATTCGAGAAAATCATCTGCAACCCCCCGCCAAGCGGCGTCTTCAGCGGTCGCACCGGGCGCGACCGGGCTTTTGCCCGCTGCGTACAGCACGCGATTGCCGAGTGCAATTTCGACCTGGTGCAGTCGCACGAGCGAATACCCGGATGCTCGATTTTTCGGGCCGGAGATGGCGTGCATGCCGCCTGGCTGGCACACCGTACTCCTACCCTTTCGCCAGGGCAACGATTCGCGCAGAAAATCTCCAGCTACCACCGCTACGTGCTGGCTACCGAATGGGCCGTGTTTGCTCACCCCGCACTGCAGGCGGTAGTCTGCAACTCGCAGATGGTTGCTGTTGAGATCGAGCACCATTACGGGCTTGAACGCAGCAAAATGCACGTTATCTACAACGGCGTCGATACCGAGGATTTTCACCCTCGGCTGGCCGGCATCCATCGGCAGGCAACCCGGTTACGGCTGGGCATTCCCGAAACAGTTCCGCTGCTGCTTTTCGTAGGCAGTGGTTATGAACGCAAAGGTGTGCCGCAACTGCTGCAGGCCTTCGCATTGATGAATTGGCGCGAAGCCCATCTGATCATTATCGGTGCAGACCGCAAACTGCATGCAATGAAAGCCATCGCCGCCAAACTGGGTTTTGCCGGGCGGGTACATTTCCTGGGCCCGGTGCACGACGTACGACCATTTTATGCGGCGGCGGACGGCTTTGTGCTACCGACCATTTACGATCCCTGTCCTAATGCCGCGCTGGAAGCCATGGCCTGTGGATTACCGATGGTGACCACGATCGCTTGTGGCGCCAAGGAGTGGGTCGAGGAAGCAGTCAATGGCTGGGTGATCGACATGGCAACAGCCGGAGCGCTACAAGCTGCGCTTGAGAATCTGTGCACGAACGCCGGAAATGCAATGATGCGCGCCCAGGCCCGATCTGCAGTGTCACACCTTGACTTGCGGAACATGAGTGAGCAACTCCTGGCCCTGTATCGAACACTTTACAAGCAAGCGAACTGACCCACGAACGTCAGCTAGTCCTGGTTGCCGGCGCCGGTCGGTACAATGTTGGGTGAAGGTATAATCATAAATTACTTAATTGGCCGGATTTCCGGTTTCATGATGAACCAGAAACCTGATCGGGAGTTCAACAGCAAAGAGGTCTATTTTCGCCTTTTATCGTTCGTGCGACCCTATCGCTGGGCCTTTCTGGTGGCGGTGGCGGGCATGGCGATTTCTTCAGCGATGGAACCGGCGCTGCCGGCACTGCTGAAATACGTCCTCGACGATGGCTTTGCAAAAAATCAGGCAAGCTGGGACTGGCTCTTTTATCCGGCACTACTTTTCGGCATTTTCCTGATTCGCGCCATCTTCGGCCTGATCGCTGATTATGCAATGACCTGGGTGGCACAACACGTCATCGCTGATCTTCGAATCCAGATGTTTGGTAGCCTGCTGCGCTTGCCGACGTCGTACTTCGGAAACAATCTGTCCGGCCGCCTGATGTCGCGTCTTACCAATGACGTGGGAGGGGTCGCGAGTTCGGCAACAAGCGCGATTACGACCATCGTCAAGGAAAGCTTCAGCTTGGTTGGCCTTATGGGCTGGCTGCTCTACCTCAACTGGAAATTGACTCTCATCACCTTGCTGATGATCCCTTTCATTACCCTGGCGGTCAGAGGTTTCAACGGGCGGATCAGAAATCTTGCGCGCGGCCTCCAGAGTTCACAGGGCATGATGACTCAGGTTTTGCAGGAAGCCATCGAGGGACAGAAAATAGTCAAGATCTTCGGTGGGTGGGCCTATGAATTCGATCGCTTCGGGAAAGTGATCAGCAAGCAACGACGCCTGCAGATGCGCTCGGCGCTCGCCCTTGCGCTGCAAGGGCCTATCGTCCAATGCTTCGCCGCGCTGGCCTTGTCCTGCGTGATGGGTATTGCACTCTATCAGGCCGGGCGGGGAGAAGCGACCGTTGGCGGTTTCGTATCATTCATCACGGCCATGTTGATGACTATTGCGCCGATGCGCCGTCTTGTTGATATCAATGCAACGATCCAGAGAGGCCTGGTGGCCGCCGAGAGCGTATTTCATGTGCTTGACCAACCGGCGGAGCGTGACGAGGGCAAGCACATACTCGGCCGAGCCCGTGGCCTGGTCGAATACGAGGATGTCACCTTTGCCTACCCAGGAAGTGAAAAGTCGGCCGTGTGCGGTCTTTCGTTTTCAATCCGCCCAGGCGAGTCGGTCGCCCTGGTCGGCCATTCGGGTAGTGGGAAAACCACGGTTGCCAATCTGCTTCCACGCTTTTTCGACATCGATTCGGGGCAGATCAGGGTTGATGGCATCCCGTTAGACGATATCCGACTCGATAGTCTGCGCAGCAATATTGCGCTGGTGGGCCAGGACGTCGTTCTGTTCAACGACACGGTGGCGGCAAATATTGCCTACGGCTGCGAACGTTCCGTCAAGCGTGAAGAGATCATTGCTGCGGCACAGGCGGCACACGCCATGGAATTTATCGAGCAATTGCCTGACGGCCTCGATGCGATGATCGGCGAAAAAGGCGTCAAGCTATCGGGAGGTCAGCGTCAAAGAATAGCCATTGCACGGGCACTGCTCAAGAACGCGCCAATCCTGATTCTTGACGAGGCGACTTCAGCGCTCGATAACCAGTCCGAACAAATCGTTCAGCAAGCCCTGAACGCCCTGATGGTTGGTCGCGCAACACTGGTAATTGCGCACCGCCTGAGCACCGTCGAACGTTCCAGCCGTATCGTGGTGATGGCGCAGGGGCGTTCGGCCGAGCAAGGCACGCATACTGAATTGCTGGCCATCGACGGCCTTTACTCCAAATTGCATCTAGGGCAAAGAGCGCTAGAAGCTGCCGCGCCGGGTGGCTGACATGTATGGACTGATTCGCCGCAACCGACGACCCACAGTCCTGCGTCGCCTGGTCAGCGCCCTGCAGCGCGAGGCGCCGGACGACCTTGGCGGCGCCACGACTCGTCTACCATCGCACCATATACTCTGCGCCGGAACCTATACGCCAGTCTTTGCCCGCCTGTCTGCCGAGGCGACCATTCGGGCCTGTCCACCAGAATTGCTGCCGGATTTTCGTCTGTTTATCCACGTCGACGGCGTCGCCAGGCGGGCCAGGTCGAAACTGATGGCGTGGTTGCGCGAGGTACCGGGCATCGAAGTAACCTATGGCCTGTTCGGCATTCTTCCGCAGGACCGAATTCCTGGAAAATGGCATCAGGTGATGATCAACGATCTGGTGCGCGAGTTTGGTAGCGAGTCCCATCTGGCCTTCGTCGATGCCGACCTCTTCATGTCGGGGCAAGCGTGGTGGAACGACTGCCTGACTCAGCTCGGTGATAACGTGTTTGCGCTGAGCGCCGGATTGCGCAATAACCGCTGCATGAGCATCGACGGCAGGTCTTTCCTTCCAATCAAGACGAATCTTTTTACGCTCAACACCTCGGCCCACAGAGCACTCAACCAGCAGCGTTTTAACAAGGACGCGCGGGCCTTGGCACTGCTGCGCGGGGAGTATCCGCAGGCTAGCCTGGTTGCGCCGAACATCGACACAATGATCGCCGCGTCCTTGCGTGCCCAGGCGCGCGGCCTGGAGGTCATCGATATTGACGAGCATATTGACTATTGCCATGTCGGTGGATTCTCTCATCTGAGCATCAACAAATTCTTCGGTTTCGAAGCGCCGGAGAATCGCCAGACTATCGAAGCCTGGCTGGCGCGTCTGCGTTTGCTGACCCGGGTGCTCGACCACTTCCTGGCGCTAGGCTGGGAACCTTTTGTCGAGAAGGATTATCGCGTCAGGATTGACAAGGCGCGCGCCTTTGTTGCCGCCAACCCGTTTCTTGATAGCCTGATGCGAAAGGTTGCAGCAACGCGGCACGAGCAGGTCTTCGATCAGTTGTTTCCAAGTTTGAGATAGTCGTGGCCAAGCTCTCGGTCTGCGTGCTCACCCACAATTCCATGCGGACCCTGGAAAGTTGCCTGTTGCCCGCACTGGCAGTTGCCGACGAATTGATCGTTGTCGATTCCGGCAGCACGGACGAAACGTTGGCGTTCCTCAAGAAGCATGGAATTGTTCCAATTCATCGCAAGTACCAGACGCACGCCCTGCAGATGAATTTTGCCATCGACCAGGCGACCAACGATTGGGTATTCTGCCTTGATAGCGACGAGTTCCTCGATGCCGAATGTATTGCGGCGATCCTAGAATTGAAGAATTCGCTTGCCGATTCTTCCGTTGCCTATCGCATCGTGCGCTACTGGCATGTCCTTGGCCGGCAGGTTCGAGCCATCTACCCGGTTTCTTCGCCGGACCGGCCGGTACGCCTGTTCCACCGCAGTCGCGTTCGCTTCAACGACCAGCCGGTCGATGACAAGGCGGTCGGCTACCAGCGCAAGGAAAGCATCAAAGGCCGGGTGACCCACGATACATTCTTCAGCGTCGGCGAAGTTTTTGTCAAACTCAATAGTTATTCAGACCGTCTCGTACTATACAAAGCGATACCGCCCAGCCTGCCGCGCGCCTTCCTGAGCCCGCCATTCGCTTTCCTTAAATGGTATTTGCGCAAGGGCGCCTATCGGGACGGCGCGGTGGGTGTCGTGACCGGAGTCTATGCCGCCCTTTATTCCTTCCTCAAATACTTCCGTTCCTGGTGCCGTTCGCGGAACCTCCCCTGAACGCCATGACTGCGCAGTGCGAAGACAGCGAGCCCGGTGACATCATGGTGATCTACCGCAAGCAACTTGGCGACCTGCTGCTGTTGCAACCGGCGCTTGAATACCTGTCCGAACATTTCGGCAGGCCGGTGCAGGTGCGTACGCGCGCCGGCTTCGCCGACCTGCTGACCCTGATGCCCGGCAAGGTCAGTCTGGCCTCACGCGCCGGTCAAAGCATGAGCCGGGTTTACTGTTTTGATACCAAGCGATCTACGCTGCTCGATGCGTTCGCCAGTTGGCCCGCCAGACGTACGCTGGTGCTGACTCGACCCGAGGTTAGTTGGTGGTACCCGCTGTTTTTTTACGAAGTTCTCAGGGTGCAGGACAGGAACGAGTATCGCGCAAGTCTCTTTGAGCGCGCTATCGGCGGCAGTGATTGCCAGCCGCCACGTCTTCACCCGCCTCCCGCCGAGTGGCTGCCTCAAGGGCTTCCGTCGGGTTACATTCTGATTCATCCGACCTCCGCTTGGCGACGCAAGACCTGGCCGGCGGAAAACTGGGTGGCACTGGCAAACCAACTCCATGGCCGGTTTCCGTGGCCAGTGGTGATTACCGCCGGTAGCGAAGCATGGGAGCGCGAAATGGCTTGTGCCATTGCCGCAGGCCTGCCCGACGGCGTGGTCAATCTGGCCGGACAAACCTCACTCAAGGGCTACCTCGGTGTGCTTGCCGCCGCCAGGGCCGTGTTGACTGTCGATGGCTCGGCCAGCCATCTGGCTTCGGCTTTTGCTCGTCCGGTACTGACCTTGTTTGGCCCTACCAACCCGACACACTGGCACTACCCCGGCCCATTAAGCAGAAGCCTGTGGGCTGCAGAATTCACGCCTGAGCGTAAGCCGCCGGTCGTCGCCATTCCTGTCGCCGCAGCGCTGGCCGAGGCGCTCGAACTGCTTGGAGGGCTGCCCTTTGTCTGAGCGGCCCTGGCTGTACGTCTACGATGGAAAGCTCAAGGGAGTCGGCATCGACTTGGTCGCCGAACAGCAATTGCGCGCCTTGTCCGAGGCCGGCGAGCCCTGCCACCTGGTGTCACGTGGGCGGCTAGAACTGCCGACAATCAGGCAATTCACCTGGGCCTTTCCGCCGACCAAATTCCTGAGCTGGCTGCCCTCGCAGGACTATTACGCGGCCAACAAGCGATTCTTTTCTCTTCTGGGCGAACGCTACCTGCAGCGCAGCCCTTACCGAGGGGTGATCGCCTGGTCGAAGACTGCGCTGAAGGCCTTCGAGCTTGGAGCGCAACAAGGCATTTCGCGCATTCTCAACGTCGGCAACTTTCATTGTGACTACGACGCGGGTGGGCGTGCTGCGCCCGAACGCTGGCCGCGCATCGGCAAGGAGCGCCTGCGTCGCGAATACGCACTGGCGTCGAAGATTCTGGTGGCTTCGGACTACGCAGCGCAAACCTTTGTTAGTCAGGGGGTGCCTGCAGAAAAGCTTTCTGTCATCTTTCGCGGCGTCGATACTGAAGCTTTCAAGCCTCCCGTCGAGCGCCCGCTTCGCCCCTTCGTTGTCGCGAGTTGCGGCGCGCTCGGGGAACGCAAGGGCACCTATGAACTAATTCGCAGTTGGCGGAAACTGGCGCTACCCGATTCGGAATTGTGGTTGATTGGTACAATACCGAAGACAGAAGAGGTCGCCATGCGCGTACTGGCAGATCAAAGCGTGCGGTTTTTCGGATTCCGGCGTGACCTTCCGAACCTGATGGCGCAAGCGCATGTCCATGTCCTACTGTCGCGCAACGAGGGTTTCGCCAAGGTACTGCTTGAGGCCGCCGCATGCGGCGTGGTCAATGTCTGTACCGAGCAGACCGGCCTTCCGACTGATGCGAAGGGCTCGATATTCATTGCCGACCGTTACGACGAAGCCGAGGTTGGGGCCGCCATGAGCCGCTTGCATGCCGACTCCGTCAGCCTGCTGGAACTCGGTGGAGAAGCGCGTGCCTGGGTCGAGCAACAATTTGACTGGGGCAGTTTTCGCGCACGTTTTGTTGCAGCACTGGCGGATGCCACGCTGCGTTCTTGGCCATGATGGCCGAGTGTCGTACCAGAAGGTGTTGCCTATGACCAAGCCAGAGATTTATTTTTATATCCCCAAGGAAAAATACAGCGATCGCTGGCCCAAATCATTCGTGGACAACTGGGAGGCTTTTGGCGGCGGGGCAAATATCTGGAGCTATTTCACGCCGATCGCCTGGCGCGAATACGGCTACCCGGTGCAGATAACGACCGAGCTACCCGACGAGGGGATTGTGCTCTCCCATTCGCAGAATCTGCCGCAAAAGAGGATCACTAACGATAAGACGCTGCTGATCTGCATCCGCGTTGACTACGGGCGTAATCATCCGGCACAAATGCACCTGGTACAGAATGCCGACCAGGCTCACTACGCGCGCAGGGACATGATCGAATATCTGTTCCAGCCGGGGCCGAGCTACTACATACCCCAATGGCCACAACCAGGACTGGTCCCGCGCGATACTGAACGGGGCGACAGGTTCGAAAACATCGTCTTCGTGGGTGCCCGGCAAAACCTTGCTCCAGAGCTAATAACTGACGGTTGGCGTCAGTCGAGAGAAGAACTCAGTTTGAATTTTGTCACGAAGTTCGATCGCGCTTCCTGGCATGACTATTCCGAAGCGGATGCCGTGATTGCAATTCGCTCAATGTCCAACACGCGCTATTTTCGCAAGCCGCCGTCAAAGCTTACCAACGCCTGGCTGGCCGGTGTTACCGCAATCCTCGGACGGAGTCGGCGTTCAGGGCGCTTTTTCAGACAGAATATGACTACCTCGAGATTCAGACTCAGCAGGGAGCGCTTGCCGCTATCCGCCGGCTTAAGGAAGATCCTCTGCTGCGCAGGACAATGGTCGAAGTCGGCCGGGCTCGTAGCGGCGAATACTCGATTGCAGCGAACGCCCATCGCTGGATCGCGTTATTCGAGCAATTCGCCGTCCCTTACTACAAGCAATGGCGCTCCCACTCATGGGGTCATAAATACCTCAACCGCACAGCTCGAGACTTCCGCATCTGGATCAAGAACGCATGAATCGGATCGTGCCTGAAGTGCAGAACAGGGTGATCGTGATTTCCTACTGCGCGACCTTTCTCAAGCCCGAAATGTTGCACGTTTACCGTCAAGTCAACGGCATCGACGCCTTTGAAAACTGGATGGTCACGCGCCGCCGGGAAAATGCCGCGAGCTT
This sequence comes from Propionivibrio sp., assembly GCA_043737935.1. Lineage (GTDB taxonomy): Bacteria > Pseudomonadota > Gammaproteobacteria > Burkholderiales > Rhodocyclaceae > Propionivibrio. The sequence continues at coordinate 10,028 of JAYSZS010000400.1, forward strand.
TCCCTACCCTCGGCTGGTCGAACTCAAGAAATCACCGCTACGGATTTTTCGCCGTGAGGCCTACCGTCTACTGGGTCGCCAAGCACCGCTGGGAAGAACCGAGGTGCGTCATCTGCTGAACATCGCCGAGAAAAAGCGTGCGGCGCTGGTTCATGTCTATTTCGGCACCGAAGCCGCTCGCGCATTGCCTTACCTCAAGCGGGAACAGCGCGCCAAAGTCGTTTCCTTTCACGGTGCCGATGTTTCATCAAGCCTTGGAAACGAGGATTTCGCCGAACTGCTCACCTGCGTCGATCTCTTTCTGGCGCGCAGCCAGACGCTCGCCGACCAATTAATTGCCCGTGGCTGCCCGGTCGACCGGATTCGCCTCAACCGTACCAGCGTGCCCGTTTCCGAGCTTTTCGCCGCACCGTATCCTGAACGCGACGGCGTTTTCCGCTTGCTTCAAGCCTGTCGATTCATCCCCAAGAAGGGACTGGACATTACGCTGCGGGCGACGGCAGCCCTCGTCGCCAGAGGCATCAACGTGACACTGGATCTGGCCGGAGATGGACCTGAGCAGGCCGTCTTGCAGACGCTGATCGAAGAGCTTGGCCTGCAGCAGCACGTGCATTTCCTGGGGTTTCTCGACAATGAGGAATTGCTTGCCCGCCTGCCCGGTTACTCGCTCTTTGTTCATCCAAGCCGGGTAACGACAAGCGGCGACCGCGAAGGAATTCCGAATGCCATGCTCGAAGCCATGGCCTGTGGACTGCCGATAGTCGCCACTGGGCATAGTGGAATTCCCGAGGCAGTTAGCGACGGAATCGAGGGGCGCCTGGTCGCTCAGGATGATCCTGACGCTTTGGCGGCAGCAATATCCGAGATCATCGCCGACCCGTCACGCTATGCGGTGATGTCGGCTGCAGCCCGAGCGCGAGTGATAGGTGAGTTCTCCTTGCAGCGCTCGATCGACGAACTCTGTTCGGCCTATCGCCAGGCCATCGATCTGGCGGCCAACAGGATGACTGGCGCGTAGCGATGGCGAACACCGAGCATCGGGCATCGAGGCCGAGCCGCGTGGCACCGCATCTGCTGCCACTGCTGCTGCTGCTCGTCTTTGCTCTGGTGACTGCCGCCTTCGCCTGGAACGTCGGTTACGAGTATCGCTGGACGTCCGATACGACGGACACCTTCTATCGCATCATCAGCACGTTGCCAAACAATTCAGGCCCCCACGGGGGCGGACTGCTGAGCACTCTGTTGACCGAAATGGTCGACGTCATTGCGAATCAACCCGTTACCGACTGGTACCAGGCCTTGTTCGACGTCTATCTGCGTTCCTTTCACTTGGCTCTTGGCGATATTTCCCTAGCCTACCGGATCCAAGTGTTCCCTTTGAGCATTCTGTTCGGCTTTTCTGCCTACTTCTTTTTCTATTGGCTGAGCGAGAATCGTTGGCTGGCCGTCACTCTGGCTCTTGCCGCCCTGCTTCCGATGCCCCTGTCGTGGGCCGGAGAACGCTCCGGACTGGGACCGGTCTGGACTTACACACGGCGTTATTTCTTGACAGCGTGGCTGCCCCTGCTCACATTTTTCTATTTTCGCGCCATGCTGGACAAGCGGATGCTGCTCATTCCGGTGATGGCCAGCGTCGGCCTCGCTTCCAACCTGCACTCATCGGGAATCATGCTGCTCGAGATCATGGTAGTGACCTGGCTGGTGGTCGACCGGATCACCATCAAGCGCCTGATCCAGGCTGGACTGCTGTTGGGAGTCGGACTGCTAATCTCGGTTGCCGCTTTGGGCTCTGTCTGGAAGTCCGGATTGGGAGCGATTTCCCAGCTCATGCTGTCGATGATGAGCAGTGATGCGCTCGCAGCTCAACTGTTGGTGCTCGACAAGGCGCGGCTGGCGATACCGGAGGTGCAGTACCTTTTTTACCCGCCAACAATATACGCCCACCTGCCGCCTGTACTAGTTGATGTCTGGCTGATCGCGACGCTGGTTCTTTCGCTTCTGCCGCTGTTTCTGCGCGCAGCCAACAGGAGCGTTAATCCATTGCATCTGTTCACAGCCGCCTCGGCGTGCTTGCTGTTCGTTTCCTTCGAGCAGATGTGGGTATGGATTTTCCTCTCCGGCGTGCTTTATGCTGCTGGTCGGCATACCGAGCGGCCAAGAGCCTACTCCCTGACCGCTTACCTGATCATATGCAATTTTTGGGTGGCGGTAGGCGGGATGCTGCTGTTTCAGCTCGGCTACGGGCTGATCGATGGTTTCCCACTGGTCTTTAACCAGTTGCGTGGCATCCGCTTCATGGGGTTTCTGGTCTTCGTCTGGCTGGCGGTTCTCGCCACACCCGTCGTTGCCAAACGGACATCAAGGAAGAATCTTCCACGTCTATTGCTGCTGGCAATCAGTTGCGCTCTGATCGTTACCGGGCAAAACGTTTATCGCGGTTATTTCCGCGGCAAGGACAGCAATCGATTGGCCCAGATAAAAGCCCTGCTTGATCTGGCAATCTGGGCCAAACAAAACACGCCTTCGAACAGTGTTTTCCTGGTTGGCTCCTCGTCTTTCGGAGTACGCGCAGAGCGGCGCATCACTCATTCCGACAAAGTCGTGCGTAATGCCGCCATTGACTCGCTACCACCAAAAGGGCTAAAAAAGCCAGAAGAAACGCTGGCCTTGGCGCAACAGTTCTTAGCGACTCACCTGTTCATTGACCCGGCCGATGTATCGCCCGAGTTGGCTCACTGCGTCAGTGTCAGCAACTCGGTTTACGCGATGGCTGAGATGACCTGCCTCCAATCGGCCTTGTCCCCGGCCAGTTCAGGCTCCCTGGTGACGCCCGAAAAACCGCTTTAATGAGCGCTTGAGGCGCTTGAGCGTTGACCCTCGCGAAAGCGCATCTGCCAGACTGTGGTAATTAAAGTTGTCCTGGCGGGGAATGCAGGCAAGTGTCGGCCCATAGCTGCGCCCCGCAAGATCACCGTATTTTTCGTCCTGTCGGCTCTGGCGCTTGTCGCTCCAGATCGAGCTGTCCAGGCTGCGAAATTTGGTGACGAACGCTGGATCATCGCTGAAAAAGACGCCAGGAACCCGCTGATCAAGCGCCTTGCGGGCCGTCTGACCTTTGTACATATCATGAATGAAAATGGCATCCGGCTTGCCGGTAGCCAAGGCGCGGAGGGCGAGGACGACAGCCTCCATGCTTTTTGCAGTAGCAAGTCCGGTAAGAGCACGTTGGCATTTCCGTAAAGGAGGGCAACGTTGGGCATAGCGGCCAAAGCCTGCTCAGCAAATGCGGCATCGGGATGATCAGGCTCGTATTCCAGGCTGACAATCCGGCTATCGCGGAAAAGTCTGGCCAAAGCGGTGGTACTCAATCCGCGCGCACGACCCGATTCAACAATCAGGCGCGGGGATTCTTCAGATACCGTTGCGAAAAGAAAAAGAAGCTCACTAAAAAAACGCCGCGGTCCTGGTATTTCAGATCACCCAGCAACTCAGTAAAACGCGGCAGTAATGCTTCTGCCGTCAACAAGGTAGTCCGTGAAGATAATATCGTCATAAGCGGGGAGGTGTGGCGTTGGTAGTCAAAAGATATAGTCACGTCGCGCTTGTAACTGTTACCAATTCAGTCGTTGATACGTCAAAGGCACATCGCGAATCGTACCAGTATATGAAGCTCCATCAAGTGCGGTCAATCGATGATTGCGTTTCTGGTCAATCCGATGCTTAACGTTGACGACAGTGGCCATTGCCCGCCATCAGATCATCAAACTGGGTGACCTCATTCAGCCATGGGTCCTGGCCGATCGGATTCGCAATCGTTGCAGAGTCACGCCGAGAAGGAGACAGCAATGCGCTTTCTTGGCCCAAGGGTGGCACAGCGCGAGAGCAGGTATCGGAATCTGCGGCCAAGAGGCCCCGGATATTGATGCCACACTTGTGCTGGAATGAAACGAAACGAATTGGATGCAAGGCATTTTTGTGCAACACAGCGTAATTTAGAACAGCGTGATCAGCGCAGTTCAGCATCAGGTCGTCGCAAAAGGTCTTAACGACTGATCAATTCAGGCCAATATCCTTCCGCAAGTCAGACCGCTTTTGCGGCATAATCCTGTGGTTAATAATCGCACCATCAGATATCAATACATTCGCATACCCGCTAGTCGATCTTGGATTGAAGAGGCGGTATTAGAATCGTTGCGGGAAGCGGAGCATGGTCCGTACTTGGTTCGACAAGCCAAGCGTATCATTTTGACTGTTCTATCTGCCGCGGCAGTAAAAGAAACAAGCAAGGAGTCTTTGCACAAAGCCATGAGTTTGTCTCAACCCATCCGCATCCTTCATACAGAATCTTCTCGCTCGCTCGACGGCCAGAAACATAGAACTCTTCCGGAGATCGTGGCCCGCTGTGGCTGTGATCTCAAGGGAAGACACTTTGTCATCTCGGACCTGGTCTTCGAGGCCAGGAAAGTGCTGCTCAAGGCCGCATTGCTTATTGACAACTCCCACATTGACGAGCCCACATTCATGAGCGACAAGGGTTTCGAATACTTCCCGAGCGGACGACCTCTATGAAAATTATTGTTACCGGCGCTGCCGGCTTCATCGGCCTTCATGTTGCCCGCCTGCTGCTTGAACGCGGAGACGAGGTACTTGGCATCGACAACCTCAACGACTACTACGATCCGAGGCTGAAGTTCGCTCGCCTCGAATGCCTCAAGCCTTACGCCAACTTCCGCTTCGTGCGCATGGATATTGCCGATACCGCCACAATGGCTACGTTGTTCGCGGTCGAGAAATTTGAGCGCGTCGTCCATCTCGCCGCTCAGGCCGGCGTGCGTTATTCGCTCTCCAACCCGCAGGCCTACCTTCAGAGCAATCTGCTCGGTTTCGGCAATGTGCTCGAAGGCTGTCGGCAAAACGGCGTCGAACATCTCGTGTATGCCAGCAGTTCGAGCGTCTACGGCGCCAATACCCGGATGCCGTTCTCGGTGCATGACGAAGTTAACCACCCGCTCAGCCTGTACGCGGCCACCAAGAAATCCAACGAGCTGATGGCCCACAGCTACAGTCACCTGTTCGGACTGCCGACCACCGGCCTGCGCTACTTCACGGTCTACGGCCCCTGGGGACGTCCGGACATGTCCCCCTGGTTATTTACCAGCGCCATTCTTGAAGGCCGCCCTATTGACGTCTTCAACCATGGCAAAATGCAACGCGATTTCACTTACGTTGACGACATTGCCGAAGGCACGGTCAGAACCATGGATCGAATTGCTGCGGCCAACTCAGGCTTCGACAGCAGCAAGCCCGATCCAGGCAGCAGCCGGGCGCCCTACAGGGTGTACAACATCGGCAACCACCAGCCCGTGGAATTGATGAGCTTCATCGAGACCATCGAGAAAGCGCTGGGCAAGGAGGCCATGAAAAATTTCCTGCCGATGCAGGCAGGCGACGTGCTTGCCACCTATGCCGATGTCGATGACCTGCGCAATGACGTTAGTTTCGCGCCAAAAACCCCGCTCGACCAGGGCATCGCACGCTGGGTAGACTGGTTCCGTGACTACGCACATCGGGCTGCAGCGTAATTGCATAGAGCTTCGACTTACGCGCTCCGCAAATTTTCATGGCACGTCACACGCCCCGCCCGAGGGGCTCTGGCGCCTCACAGACAGGAACCGCTGGCGCAGATACTCTCGCCATCTTTTCCGGTCGTCCGTAAACCGCTGTAAGCCAGCCTGACTCAAGGCACATTTCACTCGCGCATGAAAGTCAAGTCATCTTCGGTCCAATTCTGGGTAGTCCTGATCTGCCTTCTGTC
>JAYSZS010000401.1:0-7318 GCA_043737935.1 Propionivibrio sp.
AGACGCATCCCCAACAAATCCGGCAGCATGATACCGCCTCGATTGCCGATTTTCTCGATTGTCGAACCGAGGTAGCCTGACGTTTCGGCATAGAAATAACTGCCAGCCAACAGGCCAAGGATTCCGGAGATCGCGTAGTAATTGCCCTGCCCCAGCGCGACGATTCCGGTCCCCGGGCAGTAGCCGAGCAGGCCAAGCCCGACGCCAAAGAGCAGCCCACCGGCAATGTTGGCAGCATAGCGTGTTGGCTTCACATGCAATTTGACCAGGCCCAGCGCATGCATCGAGAAAATTCCGAACATGCCGACGATAATTGCTGTGAGCATGACCTTGATGACGGTGAAATCCGTGAGCAGGAACTGACCCATCAGCACCTCGTACTTGGCCACGCCGCCTTTCTGCAGCAGGTAGCCGAACACAACGCCGAACAGCAGACCGAGCAAGAGTTGACGCGCCGAATCGGCTTTGTCGAGGGAGTCCGTTTTATTTTTTTCGTGCGCCTGGGGCCTGAGAACCAATACCGGCGGGGCATTCTCGGGCAGGGACGGCTGGGCAGACAAGGGAGGAAGTCGCTTGGCAGGAGTAGTCATCGCGATCTCTTAGAGGCGATAAAGCAGATGGGCGGTCGCCACGGCGGCGACGAAGAAGCAAACGAGCGCGATCCACGAACTGACCGACAACTGGAGTGCACCACTGATGCCATGGCCACTGGCACACCCGCCCGCCAGCCGGGCACCGAAGGCCATGATCACGCCCCCCGAAAACGCCATCCCGAGACGCAGCACGACGCCCGGACCGAATCGCTGTTCCCATAACGCGGGAACCCACGCGGCGGTAATCTCACCGCCGCTGACGGCGGCGATCAGGGCACCAACGAGCATGCCGAAGACCAGCATTTCATCCCATTCGATCTTCGGCTTGGTCTCCTGATAAAACTTCAGGTTCTCGGTATGGCCCTTGGAGAACAGGTTTCCAACCAAGCCAGCCAGACGGGCGTAGGCGGTCGACACGCCCAGCGGCTTGTCAGAAAAATAGAATGTCGCCATCGAGAGCAGGCCGATCAGCGTGCCGACGAGGTAGGGCGACCAGGCTCCTGATGCGTTGTGCATGATCAGTCTGCCATCTTCGTTTCGTCAGGCTTATCGAACGGGAGACCCAGCTTTTACCAAGCACAGATTCCGCCCAGCAGGTTGTGGATGCGTGTAAAGCCATTACGCTTCAGGATGCTCGCGGCCAAGCCCGAGCGGTGCCCCACGTTGCAATGCACGACGATTTCACTATCCTTGGGCAGCAGCGGGGGCTTGTCCTCCAGATGGCCGACATAGCAATGCACAGCGCCCGGGATGTGTTTTTCGTTCCATTCATATTCGTCGCGCACGTCGAGGACGTGGACGCGACCCTGCTGCATCCAGGTTGCCGTTTCAGAGGCGCTGGTCGTCGCGATGGTTTCGATCGGCAAACCCTGGTCGCAACAGCTCTCCATGCCCTTGGCCAGGATGCACGTTCCATTGCTTCAGTTCCTTCCGCGATCAGAAAGATCCGGGTGTTCTCGTTGGCGACCCAGCTGCCGAACGCCGGCAAGCCAGCGAGCCAGATGTTGTAGGCAACGGGAATGTGTGCCGCAGCAAAGGCTTCCAGTGAGCGGGTGTCGATCACCACGCCCTCTTTCATTCGCTGCTTGAATTCCCCGGGCTGTAGCACGCGAACGGTAGACGGCCACTTGAGAGGTCTTCCGGGGAGCAGGTTCACCTTTTCCATATGCTGGAAAAAAGCCGACCGTGCCATTTTCTCACCCAGCTTGTGTGCAACGAAGTCGAGGCGGCTTTTGAGGAATGCGGGATTCGTTCCCTTTTCAATCCCCAGTGTCGAGTCGTCGCGCTCCGATATGTTGCCGCCACACGCGGAGCCGGCGCCGTGCCCCGGAAAGAGCAGCATGTGCTCGCCGAGCGGCGCGATCTTGCGGTGGATCGAGTCATATAGTATGCCGGCGTTATCGCCAGTTTTATCGGGATCGCTCAAGTCGGTGTGCCCGGTATCGCCGACAAACAACGTATCGCCGGTGAACACACCCCAGCACTTGTCGCCGGCGTCCTTGACGTAAACCGCGTAGCACATACTCTCCGGCGTGTGGCCCGGCGTCGCAAGCGCGACGAATCGGGTGGTACCCACCTTGATTTCTTCGTCGTCTTCAAGTTTCACATCCGTCTCGCCGAACAGCGCATGGCTGCCACCAACAATTTTGGCACCGGTCATCTGGGCCAGCGTACGCGATCCGAACTCGAAATCCTCCTGCCGATGCGTCTCCAGAACGTAGGCGATGGAGAGATTGTTTTCTCGGGCCAGACGCAGATAGTCGTCAACATCGCGACGCGGGTCGATCACCACGGCGAGCCCGTCTCCACAACCCAGGACGTAGGAGTTATGCCCCAGGCCGGGTGTCTTCAAACGCTGAAAAAACATGGAAGCCCTTTTAAACGGTTTATTTGTTGCGATCATCCCCGCACCTGACTTCCTCACACGTTGACGGATTCACTATTCGTCATTACGGAAGTGACCGGGTAGATCGCTCATTGAGTATGTCTGGCATTCGTGTTGGAAACGTCGGTGCGTTACCGTACATGGCTACGACTAGTCGCACGGCGTGCGGGCGTTTCCATTCCTAGCGCACTGTCATTGGCCCGAGGCGCTTGCCAGTACGATGAGTGGCGGTACGCAGAACCAGAGCATGAAGGTCAAGGCCAGGATGATAGGGCCATCGATGCGATCAGGCAGGGGGTCGTTTGCCAAACGGTGCAGATTTCGCCCCAGCGAGATGGCATGTAGCGTTCCGCCTGCGACACTCCAACCCAGCAGTGCCGACATGTCCGCGCGCATCAGCGCCAATATCGCGGCCATGGCGGGTGCGGCGAGACAGGCTGCCATCGCCAGGCGAATAGCCGCATGTGGGCCGAGCATGACCACCAGCGTGCGCTTGCCGACCGCCTGGTCGGCCGTCCGGTCCGGGCAACCGGCGAGAAGGATCGACGGTAGTACCGCCAGACCCAGCGGCAGCGCCAACAGCCACGGCAGGCTGTCGGTCCAGTTGCCGCCTTGCGCCACGTAGCCGGCCATGATCACGCCTGCGCTATGGGTGAGCGCCACATCAAGTTCGCCGAAGCCGTGGTGCGAAAGCTTAAGCGGCGGCACGGTGTAAGCAAGCGCGAGTAGGGCCAACATGGTGAAGATCGCGAACGTCGACCCGGCGGATGCAGCGGGGGCAAAGGCGACAAGAACGGCGAGCGCTCCCACGGCGCTCAGACTCGACAAACCAATGCCCTTGCGCATTGCCGCGCGGTCGATCCGGCCGTCAACCAGCACCCGCGAGCCGCCTGTGAACGGGCCACCATGGCGGTTGATCCGGTCGCTGTCGAAATCGAACCAGTCATTGAGAAATACAGTGGCCGCCTCGACCAGGAACAGGACGAGATAGCCGAGCAGGTACGGTGTCATCGCCAGTGGCGCGCCTACGGCGGCTGCCAGCGCTCCGACGGTGTAAGCGATCCACGTCATCGGATAGAACTGCAGCCGCAGCGCGGCGAGCCATGCGGCTACACGCTTCGTGCGGTGCTGCGCGGGCGACAGCGCGCCGACGGACAGGCGCGAGCCGATGGACCGCGCACGTTCCAGCCATTGCTGGCGTTGACCGGCAGCGGCGGAGATCACCGGCCCAAAGATTTCGATGCGTGCGCTGCAGATGCCGCAGTAACCGAGCGTCGCGCGCACCAGCGCCTGCTGCCCTGGCGCACGGTAGATGAATCGATAGATCAAGGGGGGCGTGTCCATTGTCGTAATCAGATCCGCCGTGCGGCCACTGAGCAACTTATCCCACCGGTCGTTTGTGACATGACGGAAAGCGAACCCCGGCGTCAGCACCCGATCCAGAAAGCCTTTGAGCAGGGCTGGAAAGGTGCCCCACCATGTGGGGAAGACAAAAACCAGGTGCTCCGCCCACTGAATGTCAAGCTGTGCGCGCAGGAGGTCGGGCTCCAGCGGCTGCTGTTCGGGCGAGACGGCGTGCACGTCGGGATCGAAGTGCATCGTGCTCAGGATCAGTTCGCGGCACTCCACGCCAGCCTGGCGCGCGCCATCGGCACAGGCATTGAAGAGCGCGTCGCAGAAGCTGTCGCGGCGCGGGTGGGCAAGGATCAGCAAGCAGCGCATGGTTCACCGAGTGGGGTCGGCGTGGTCAGGGTACGGTGCATAGGGGGCTGGGTCGGCGGGCTGACCGGACAGCGGGCGAGGCACTGCGGACGATTGGCACGTCGCTGCGCTCGACGGACACGATGATCTAAGGCCCGGGACGGATTAAATTCCGTCCATCGGACCATCAAAAAATATTTCGAACACGGCCGCAGTATCTTCGCAATCATTGCGCCGGATAGACGCCTTTTTCGCGCGCGACCAGGATCAGTTGCCATGGCCCATACTTGTGCTGTTCTGCCGAGAAGCCCGGCGTGTAGGGCGCAAATGCGGCATCTACGGGTTTGTTCTTGCGCGCCGGAAAGTCCTTGTCGAGATTCGACTTGACGGGTCGCGGCTGGCTGTTGATGTAAGCGGCGACATCAAAGGCCTGCTCGTCGGTCAGCACCGTCGTGGTATGGGTCGTGCCGCTGGGCATGTTGCCTTTAATGAACCCTGCGGCCAGCGTCACCCTGGCCATGCCGGCGCCGGTGTTATAGCTGTCAGGGCCCCATACCGGCGGAAATTGATAACCGTCCCCATCGCCTGCCTTGCCGCGGCGCAAGCCCTGACCTTGTTCGCCGTGGCAATCCACGCAGGTCGCGGCATAAACCACTTTTCCAGCAATCGGGTCTGCCGGGCGCGTTAGCGCATCGAGTTTCAGCGTGCCGCCACCATCGAGTTTCGTTCCGACCGGCAGGCCGGTCGACAGGAAATGCAGATACGACATCATGGCTTTCATTTCAGCGCTGTCGAGGGGCAATTTTCGCCCATTCATGCTACGTTCCATGCAGCCGTTGATGCGCTCCTCGGTGGTCGACACCGCGTCTTCCCGCCCACGGTATTGAGGGAAGCTGACAAACGTACCCACCCAGGGATTGCCGAACTTGCGCCCGCCGGCATCGATATGACAGGAGACGCAGGCCAGGTTGTTGCCAGCGTAGCGCTTGCCCGTATCCTGGACTTCGGGTCCGAGGTACTGGTAGGTTTGTTCCATGAGCGCCTTGCCCTGACGCACCATCTGGCCGTACTTGTCGTCGGGAAGTTTAGTGATGTCGGGAGCCTGCCAATCCTTTTGATTTTGTGCATAAGCACCCGCCGACAATCCGGCGCAAACCGTCAGGCCAAAAAGCATTACCTTTGTCCGTTTCATTTGAGTCTCCTGAATGGCATCCGGATGTCCTCCCAAAGAGGGCTTGGATGCGTCTGTCAAAAAATGATTGCCCGCCTGTTTCACGAGCCAGCCGACTGGATTTCGTTGCAAGCAGACAGAAAACCCCACCAGCAGCGAGGTCTTTTTGGTGGCCTTTCGCTCGGCGCTCGGGCCGTTAACTACAACTGTGCGCCGATCAGCGACGCGGCATGCTCCAGAAACTTTTCGGTAAGTGGCCGTTGCTGCCACTCCTGCAGGCTGACCTGGCGCGAGCGCGACAGATCGGCATTGAACACATCAACTTGCTGCCGGGAAAAATCGGCCGCATAAATGTTCAGATTGGCTTCGTCATTAAGGCGGAACGAGCGGGTGTCGAAATTGGTCGAGCCGACCGACACCATCAGGCTGTCGATGATCAGCACCTTGCAGTGATACATCGTCGGCTGGTACTCGTAAATCTCGGCGCCGGCAGCCAGCAGGTCACCCCATCGGGCGCGCGAGGCGCTCTGGACGATTGCCGCGTCGCTGTGCTCGCCAGGAACGATGATCTGCACCTTGACGCCGCGCTTGAGCGCATCAACGAGCGCCTGACTGCTTAGCTTGTCGGGGACGAAATAGGCGCTCGACAGGTGGATCGAATGTTGCGCCGACGTAATCGCCAGCAGGTACATCAGATGCATGCTCTCGCTGCCGCCAGACGGCGAACTGCTGAACATCTGGGCGGCGTCGTTACCGGCTGCCGGCAGCTCGGGAAAGTAGTTGTCGCCGTGCAGGACGACGCCGGTCGTCTTGATCCAGTTGTCCAGAAATACCGCCTGCATTTGCGCGACGACAGGACCTTCGGCCTTGAAGTGGGTGTCGCGCCAATGCTGTGGATCCTGGGCATCGCCCGTCCACAAACCGGCGATGCCGACGCCGCCGGTAAAGCCAACCTTGCCGTCGACAACGAGCACTTTGCGGTGTGTACGGTTATTCATGCGAGCCAGGGAGTACCAGGCCGGCTTGTGAAATTTTCGCACTTCGACACCGGCCGCCTCCATGTCGGCGAAGTGCGAGGGGTCCATCTTGTTGCTGCCGACCCAGTCGAGCAGCACATGCACCTTGACGCCAGCGCGGGCACGTTCGGCCAGCGCATCGGCAAACTCTTTGCCGATGGCTTCCGACCAATAAATGTAACTCTCGAAAGTGATGGTCTTCTGCGCACCGCGAATGGCAGCGAGCATGGCGGGGAAAATGCGGTCGCCATTCAACAGGGCTTCAAAACGATTGCCTTGCACGATAGCCGGACCGAGCAGTACACCCATTGCTCGCTCAAAGTCCGGATCGGCAGCGGCATAAAGGCGCTCGACGCTTTGCTCTATTTTCTTCTCACCCGTTGCGAAGTTCATCGCCAGTACGCCAACAATCAGCGCCAGGACAACAACGACAAGAAGACCCGGTATAGAGAAACTGGCCTTCACTGGACGAATGTCGACTGCATAAGTTTTGGACTATACTCGCTGAGCCTCACCCTTGTGTGGCCCTGATTAATAACGGGCGGCGGCGGTAAGCCGCCGCCCGCGGCATTACTCGCTTAACGCTTGCTGATGCGATCCCATGCATCGCGCGAGGCGTTGCGTGCTTGAACCCATTGAAGTTTCGAGGCGCCACGCGCACCGTCCCAGTCGCGCGAAAGATCGGCTTCGACGTCGTCGAAACTGCGGCCCGGGTATTTGGCGTATGAGCTTGCACCGTAGCCGTAAGCCGGACCATAATCGTCGAAGCTGGTGGCGTTAGCGGCGTACGGCCGGCCTTTGAAGTTGTCGCGCCAATAGGACACTTCGCTGGTCGGATCGATCGACCCGGCACCACCCTTGCCAGCGAGACTACCGCCGCCGGGCATGCGCTCGTCGTCGCTGACGCTGACTTCACCAGTGCTGGTAATGTCTTCTGCCCCGGCTTCTTTCA
>JAYSZS010000402.1:0-3133 GCA_043737935.1 Propionivibrio sp.
CCGTGGCCGGTCAGGTTGATGAGGATGGTCTTCGCCTCGCCGCTTTCCTTGCAGCGCAGCGCCTCGTCGATGGCGGCACATACGGCATGGTTCGACTCCGGAGCCGGTATGATGACTTCGGCATGGGCAAACCTGACGCCGGCTTCGAAAGTCGACAGTTGCGGAACGGTCAACGCCTCGATCAGCCCCTCCTTGTATAGCTGCGAGACGAGCGGCGAAGCGCCGTGATAGCGCAATCCGACGGCATGAATTCCCGACGGCATGAAATCATGTCCGAGGGTGAACATCTTCATCAGCGGCGTGAAGCCGGACGCATCGCCAAAATCGTAGGCATATTGGCCCTTGGTCAGCGAGGGGCAGGACGACGGCTCGACCGCTACCAGCCGCACCGGCTTGCCTTGATGCCCGCCGGGAGCATTGTCGGCAATGAACGGAAAGGCAATACCGGCAAACGAGGAACCGCCGCCGCAAGGCGCGAAAACGACGTCCGGCCAGTCGCCGGCGAGCTCGAACTGCTTTCTGGCTTCCAGCCCGATGATCGTCTGATGCAGGGCGACATGATTAAGCACCGAGCCGAGCGCGTAGTTGGTATCGGCGCGTGAAGCCGCCTCCTCGACGGCCTCGGAAATCGCCAGTCCGAGCGAACCCATATTGTCCGGGTCTTTTTCCAGCGCAGCGCGACCGGTTTGCGTCATTGCCGACGGGCTGGCGAACACCTCGGCACCCCAGGTCTGCATCATCGAGCGGCGGTAAGGCTTCTGCTGGTAGCTGATCTTGACCATGTAGACGCACACTTCGAGCCCGAACATCTGCCCGGTCAGCGCCATCGAACACCCCCATTGTCCGGCACCGGTCTCGGTGGTGATGCGTTTGATCCCTGCCTGCTTGTTGTAATAGGCCTGCGCCACAGCAGTATTGGGCTTGTGCGAACCGGCTGGCGATACGCCTTCATTCTTGTAATAGATTCTGGCCGGAGTACCGAGCATCTCTTCAAGCCGTGCGGCACGCACCAGCGGCGAGGGGCGCCACAGACGATAGATTTCGCGTACCGGTTGCGGAATCGGAATCCAGCGCTCTCTAGACATTTCCTGTTCGAGAATGGCCATCGGGAAGATCGCGCCCATCTGCTCCAGCGTCGCCGGTTTGCCGTCCGGCCCGAGCGGCGGCAAGGGCGGATTCGGCATGTCCGCCACCACGTTGTAACAGTGCGTCGGAATTTCGGATTGGGGCAGGAGGAAGCGAAGCGACTCCATTGAAGTTCCCTGTAACCTGGTGTTGGTTTGAAAGGTGCCAGTATAGCCGTGGGCAGACGGTCATGGAGCAGCCTCAGCTTGTGGAATTGCTTTTGAAATGCCCCGTAACGCCAGCGAACGTCATGCCGTTAAGGCTTTCGAGCACGTTCCGCGCTCGACCTCACGCAAATCCAACCGCTTCGGGGCGAAGGCGGCGATCAGTTGCTCGCAGGCGGCCCGCACGACACTGCTGTTGTCTTGACTGAAGTTGCAGACGTAGATATCGAGCGTGACGGAGTTCAGCTCCGGCCAGGTATGCACGGCCAGATGCGATTCGGCATGAATTACCGCGCCGGTAGCACCGGCCGGCTCCGCGTCGCTGACGAACTGATGGAAGATCTGCCCGACCGGCGTCAGGCCGGGTGCCATGCACACCGCCAGACACAGTTCGGGCAGCGCGTCGACGCTGCGCAGCAGGCGTGGCTCGAGCGGCAGTCGTGGAGTTCGGCGATGAGGTGCAGACCATTCATGTCGGGTGTTCATCCAGCGTGCGTCCACCCCGGTAATAGCCGACTTCCTGCGCGCCCTGATAGGCCTCTCCGGTTATTTTCTCGACCAGCGTGGTAGTGATATCCACCCAGTTGTTATCAACGTCGGTGCTGTGGCGTACGCGCAAGGTTCGCGCCCGGCTTTGCAGGGCGAATTCCTGCGTGGTCAGCGTCGCCTCCTCATTGTGCGGCGAAGAACCACTTGCTGTTGGAGGACAAGATGCGAGGAAAAAATGAAAACAAATGCCAGTTGCACCAGCATTGCCGCCAGCGCCAGCTTCCAGAACAGCCGGCATACTCCGCGATGGCGTTTGATCAGCGGGTTGGGCTGATTGGCAAAGACGCCGATCCGTGCCGGTGGCGTAAAGCCGATCTTGAACGCGGCACAAAGCGCTTCCGGCTCCAGATACTCGCTCTCCGACCAACTGGCCTCCTTGTCCGTCACCTCGCGCAAGAGCATCAGGGGCGGGCAGATGTAATCCTCGACCAGGAAGGATTTGCCGACAGCGACTCGCCAGTAGAATTCACCGACGACGTAGATGACTTCCGCCTTGTCGGAGCTGAACAGCTTGTACTCACCGTCCTTGCGCTTGAATGAAGCCTGCCCACGACTGACCGGTGGCGGGCTGGACAGGGTGCGCGCATAGTTCAAGTGGCCCTGATACTCCGTCAGCCAGGCAAATCCCTTGTTCGGCGTTGAACAGCAGGTATTCGGACCACGCGTAGTCCATGCCGCCGGATTGCGTACTGCGACGCAGAAAACCGATGGCTTCCCACTCAATGTCGTGCAGTTTGCCCTTGCTGCCCAGTGGCAACCACGGCTCGATGCGCATCGACTGTGCGGCCCGCGCCAGCAATTGCACGTTCTCGTTGTCAATGCCGATGATCGATCCGCAACTGGCGCAGGCGACGCTTTCGATGGCGCCGGAGTGCACACTGAGCGGCGAAACGCAATGCGGGCAGTTGAACGCACGCGCCTTGACCGTTGGCGTGCCGCCCGCCGACACCGCAGCGGAATCCTTGAGGTGGCTCAGCTTGAGCTCATCAAAGGTCGCCGGATAGCCGACAAAAACCAGCGGCGGCGTTTCGCTGTAGTCGATGGTGACAAAGCGATCGCTGCTTCTCCGGTCGGCGGTGTTGACGTCGTAGCCGACCTCGACCTTGAACGGCAGCTCGGCCTGCCCGGAGAAGCAACGTGCCGATTCGAGATCGGTTACAGTAAAAGGGCGTCCGGCAACGCTGATCTGCATTTCCGGCGTTAGTGTTTCGAATGCCGGCAGTGTTTCAGTCACCGGCACCAGCGAACTGACCACGTATTCGCCACCCGCCTCCGATAACCACGCGCTGCGCGCG
>JAYSZS010000403.1:0-3131 GCA_043737935.1 Propionivibrio sp.
ACCGGCAGACAATGCAGACAGCGACGCCCGCTACGACGCGCCAGGCGTCATCGCTGCTGCGGACGAGGAAGCCCACGGCTGCGAGAGCGGAGAAGGCAGGCACCGGGCAAGCCGGGACACGACCGTCGATGCTTGTTTGCGCGACTGGATCGCACGCATGGTGCGACAGGATCAGCAAGCCCTCGCGGAACTCTACGAAACCATGGCCGGCCGGGTCTATGGCCTGGCTCTGCGCTTCATCCGTCAGGTGCAGATCGCCGAGGAAGTGACCGAGGATTGCTTCTGGAAGGTCTGGCGCCAGGCGCCGCGCTTCGACCCCGCGCGCGGTGCCGCTATCGCCTGGATCATGACCATCGTCCGTAGCCGTGCGCTCGACGCCCTGCGCCGTGCGGACACCACCGAGCCCCTCGGCGAAGAGCGGCTCGCCAACATCGAGGCGGAGCAGGGGAACGATCCCCAGGACCTGCTCGACGCGTCGAAAAGCAGAACCGCCTGCATGCCGCCCTGCACGACCTCGAACCGCTGCCCGACAACTTGTCGCCCTGGCCTTCTTCCGCGGGCTTTCGCATGAGTAGATCGCCGCTCAGATGGGCCTGCCGCTGGGCACCGTGAAATCTCACATTCGCCGCGCCCTGATGCGCCTGCGCGAGCTTCGGGGCTCGGCACCCGGCGCCGCCAACCCGAGCCAGATGGTGACGCCATGAGTACCGATCCCAAAGTCCCCGCCAGTCTCTTCGCTGACGAACTCTCCGACGATAGCCTTGACGAGAGCGAAATAAGGCGGCTGATTCTTGAGGGTCTGGCGCCACTGGAGCTACCTCCGGATCACCAGGCAAGACTGCGCGGGCGGCTGCTGGCCCGCGTCGGCGACAGCCAGCGCCGCCACGCCGGCCTGGTCACCGTGCGGGCCGGCGGCGCGACGTCAAGGCTGGTGTGCGTGTCAAGACCCTGCGCGATGGCTCGACAGGTGCCTCAGTGCTCATCGAGCTGGCACCGGGAGCGGCGCTGCCGGTGCATCGTCATCGTCACCTCGAGGAAGGTATCGTCCTCCAGGGCGGGCTGCAACTGGACGATCTCGAACTGGGACCCGTCGACTACCACGTAGTCCCCTGCGGGCAACCGCCTTGGCCGCATCAGTTCCCGGCAGGGCGCGATCGCCTACCTGCGCGGCACCTCGCTCGGACACGCGCCTTCTGTATTCGCCGAGTTGATCGGCGGCCTGCTTCCCGGCGCCGGTAAGGCGATGCATACCGTCCATGCCGGTGATGGCGTCTGGCAGACCATCGCCGAGGGTGCAGAGCAAATGCTGCTGTGGCGGGATGGGGATTTTATCTCCCGATTCTTGCGCCTGGCTCCCGGAACCCGCTTGCCGCCCCACGCCCACGATGGCGATGCGGAATGCATCAAGCTGTCTGGAGAAGCCTTTTTTGGCGACATTCTCGTGCGCGCAGGCGAATTCCATCTGGCGCCCCACGGCAGCGTGCATCTGGAAACGGTAAGCGAGACCGGCGGCATGGCCTTTCTGCGCAACCACAAATACCTGCCGGCGTCCGCGGTGTGAGCACGCGCCTGGTTCTGGTCAGTCGCTTGCGCCTGGAAACGACGCGCGAAAGGATCTGGCAGTTGCTCAGCCGTCCCCAGGCATGGCCCAACGGGTGGCCTCATCTGGCAAACGTCGAGCCGCTTGCTGCCGGTGATGCCGAAGGGATTGGTGCCAGTCATCGTTTTCGCTGGCGCTGCGGTATGGGCTACGGATTCTCGATTGTCATCACCACGACCCTTTCGCAGCGCTTGCGGGAGATCAAGGGAGTCTCCGCAGGCGACCTACGTGGCATCGGCCTCTGGTCATCGAGGAAGACGGGTCTGGCGCCGTGCGCCTGACCTACCTGGGATGTGGAACTCGCGAAACCCTGGATGCGCTTTTCCGTTTCCGGCCCGCTGCTGAGGCCGGTATTCGCTTGGCGCCACTTCGCGGTTATGGGCAGCGGTGCTCACGGCATGGCGCAGCGTCTGGTTTGCCGGCTGGGGGAAATGGAGGAGTGGTCTAAGATCACGTCTCTGGCACCGAACGCGACAGCAGGATGAGCTTTTTAGGATGTCACCGATCGCAAACGCCGTGAAGCTGACGTCGTTGCCTAAACCCGCTAACGGCCAGTTGCTTGCACCACAAGCCGCGTGCGCTCTTTGCAACGGCCCCCAACCAACTGTTCAGTTGGGACATTACGTATCTGCCGACGCCGGTCCTCGGGATCTACTTTTACCAGTATTTGTTCCTGGACATTTTTAGCCGAAAGATTGTGGGCTGGCAGGTCTATGAAGTCGAAAGCAGCGATCTGGCCAGTGAAGTGATGCGCGATATTTGCGTGCGCGAAAATATCGCACCGAATCAGGTGGTTTTGCACTCCGATAACGGGAGTCCGATGAAAGGAGCCACGATGCTGGCCACCTTCCAAACGCTGGGCGTGATGCCGTCGTTCAGCCGCCCCGCGGTCAGCAATGACAATCCGTTTTCGGAATCGTTGTTCAAGACCTTGAAATACCGGTCGACCTATCCACAACGGCCCTTCGAAACCCTTCTTGCCGCCAGGCAATGGGTCAGTACGTTTGCCCGTTGGTACAACGTGGAACCTCGTCACAGTGCAATCCGTTTCGTCACCCCTGCACAACGCCATGCGGGCCTGGACAGGGCGTTGCTAGACCAACGCGTTGACGTCTACGAAGTAGCGAAACAGAAGCACCCAGAGCGTTGGAGTGTAACCACTCGAAACTGGCAGCCCATCCCCGTCGTGCACTTGAATCCCGATCAACAGGTCGTCGAAAGTGGCGAGCAAAAGAAGGAGAAGTTGGCAATCAAAAAAGCCGCGTAATGGTGCCAAGGGAATCACAGGTCAGCGTCAGCGCGGTGTCCGCTTTGCTCTTGGCACTAGCCCGCATGGGCTGTCAGCCCTACTCCACCAAATCATCCAGAAAACACGCCGAGCATTCAACCATCACTTTCCCGGCATTATGTAGCAGCTACCCCATGCTAAATCAATGACTTATACGTCCCAATCCCGATTTAGATTTTTTCCTTGGGCTCACGTGGCGAGCCCGACGTTTCGTAGACTGTCTCACTCCAATCCAACACGTGA
>JAYSZS010000404.1:0-3127 GCA_043737935.1 Propionivibrio sp.
GTCTGCATGATCGACCTTCTCATTCTGACTGGACTGGTCGGCTTAATGACTTGCTGTAGGAAATTCAAGTCCGAGTCCTCGACGGCGATCAGGTCGAGGGCGGATTGTGCTCGCATTCACGGCGCCCTCATCCCAGTTCGACGATTGCCTGACCTGATGCCAATAACGCCAAGGCTTCGGGAAATGTCTTGCTGAACAACCATTGCAACTGCCGGTTAGTCACATTGCCGCAGGTCACCCAGAGCAGTTGGGGAGGCGGGCCATGACGGCTGATCAGTTCAACGAAGTCGCTGTCCTAGCTGATGCCACCACGTGCACCCGCTGCGCAGCCTTGAATATTTCGAGGTCCAGCGTATCTCTCATGCCCAAGTCGCGCAACGATACGGCTTCGATAAAATATGTCGTCGACAACCACTGCGCTAACATGGGCGGCAGTTGCATCCACCCAGAATTTCACGCGGCAAGGCGAACAATGTCACTGCGACGGGCGGCGAATTGAAAGCTAACAGAATGTCTTCGCGCTCGAGATCGGAAAAGTCTTTCAGGATTTCTTCCATGCTCACTCCTTCGCCCAACATTTCAAGCAGGTCGCTGACACGAATGCGCATGCCGCGGACACACGGCTTGCCGCCGCACTTGCTGGATTCGATGGTGATTCGATTAAGCAGATCGGCGTTCATTAGGTTTTCCTCATAATGTCGACTTCCGATTGGCTAACATTACGGCGCGATACCACATGCGTCAAGCCGTTTCCCGTGGTTGGGCGCCTGAAGGTCCAAGCCGTCATTCCGGCGTAAGCCGGAATCCAGTACCTTCCTCTGATATCCATTAAAACAATCGGATAAACGAACTGGACCCCGGCTTCTGCCGGGGTGACGAGCGTTGAAATCAAGCAGTCATGATCTTTTCACAGACTCTCACGCCTCCTGATAGCGCCTGGCGATGGCGACGAACTCGTCAAATCCGGAGAGGAAGGCGTCGCAGATGTCGGGGTCGAAATGTGTGCTGCGCGCGGCGGCGATGATGTTGCGCGACTCGACAAAGCTCATCGGAGCCTTGTAAACCCGCGCCGAGATGAGGGCGTCAAACACGTCGGCCAGGGCCATCAGGCGCGCCGCGATCGGGATGGCTTCGCCGGACAAGCCGTCGGGATAGCCGCTGCCGTCCCACTTCTCGTGGTGCCAGTGGGCAATTTCCTTTGCCGCAGAGAGAAACGGCAAGGGCGTCTCGATGTCACTCTCGGCCAGCTCGATGGCGTTGCTGCCTAGCCTGGAATGCGTCTGCATGATAGCCCATTCCTCTGGCGTGAGCTTGCCGGGCTTGAGCAGGATGTGATCGGGAATCCCGACTTTGCCGATGTCATGGAGTGGCGCCGAGCGGGCCAGCAGATCGATATAGCGTTCGCTCATTGTCGATTCGAAACGGGGATGCGTGCGTAACCTGTTGGCCAACTGCTGCACATAGCCTTGGGTGCGCAGGATGTGGTTTCCGGTTTCCGGGTCGCGTGTTTCGGCCAGATGGGCCAGCGCCCGGATGCTGACGCGCTGGGTCAGGTCATTTTCAACCATGCGCCGCGCAACTTCGGCTTCGAGGATGCTGTTCTGGTTCTTCATCCAGTCGCGCGCCCGCTTGGCTTCCAGTTGCGTGCGTACTCGGGCCAGCACCACGCCAGGCTTGATCGGCTTGGTCAGGTAATCGGCGGCGCCGACTTGCAGGCCGCGCTCCTCGTCAAGATCGTCGGCCAGGGCGGTCAGGAAAATCACCGGGATGTCGGCGGTGGCCGGGTTGGCGAGCAAGTGCTCCAGCACTGTGTAGCCGTCCATGTCGGGCATCATCACGTCAAGCAGCACCAGATCCGGCTTCGGCTCGCTGGCCGCCGCGCGCAGGGCGTTGGTTCCGGAGTTGGCGGCGCGCAACTGATACTCGGTGCGCAACAGATGGGTGAGCACCGACAGGTTTGTCGGCTCGTCGTCTACGATCAGGATGGTCGCTGCGGGCACAGGAATTTCACTTTCACCATTTAATGAGAGAATTTAAATCCGCATCATAGTTCAACTTTTGAAAGTTGGTACTAACAAAGCCCCAGTGCAGGGTAAATTTGTGTTAACGCTAACGCATTGAATAAGCGTCATTCCGGGCTTGACCCGGAATCCAGTTTGTTCATCAAAACAGTTTTACTAACATCTTGATCAGATGTGCAAATCTTGACTCCTGCATTCGCCGGAATGACGATGGGTTTCTAGAACAAATTTACCGTGGCCCCTAGTGAATCAAACAGGCAATCCACAGGTTCGTTTTCAGGAATCGTAACGATAGCCATTGCTTGATTGCGCTACTATCCGGTTGAACGAGCGAATCCCATTGCTTAAGCAAAACCGGATTCGACAAATTTCGATGCACCGCGACATGGGCTATCAACAGATTATCGACTTCAGGTTCCTTGAAACCGAGCCGGCGCAATGGTGGCACCAGAACGATGAATTCGATCGCCGGATTCGCGAAAGGTTTGGCGCCGTGCTTGCGCAGGCCGCGCAATGCGAACTTTATGCCTGACGCCCTACTCCGCTGGGTCGCCTTGCAGAAATCATCGTTCTGGACCAGTTTTCGCGCACCCTTCATCGCGCATCGGCGCAGTCGTTTGCCAGCGATTCCCTGGCGCTGGCGTTGGCGCAGGAGGCGATCGCCGCGCACGTTGACCCTGCGCTGGAGCCGGCGAAAAAGGCGTTCCTTTACATGCCCTTAATGCATAGCGAGTCGCCGGAAATGCACGCGATTGCCGTCACCCTGTTTGACCAGGACGGTCTCGACTTGTATCTGCAATTCGAACTCAGGCACAAGGCCATCATCGAGCGCTTTGGCCGTTATCCGCATCGCAATGCTCTGCTCGGACGTGTCTCCAGCAAGGAGGGAATCGAGTTCCTGAAAACTCCGGGATCGTCGTTCTAGGGAATCACCGAACAAGTCATCGCAGCCAGGCGGCGGCAAAAAATTTGGGCGACATTGTGAAGCAAAAGCAGTTTTTATTGGATAAACGAGCGTTCTGTGGTCAGGACAGGGAGAATTTTCCCCTATCCGGGTCATGCTGGACGCCTCTCTCCTGTGAGCGGTCGTCCCCACTTGTTGATAT
>JAYSZS010000405.1:0-7287 GCA_043737935.1 Propionivibrio sp.
TCGGTGATGAAGAAGCGACGCGGGAAGGCTGCGACTGGATCCGCCACTACCAGCAAATGAATGCGGCGCGCCGGCTCGTTTATCGATGCATTGAGAGCCAGTAAAGTCTTAAGCTCGCCGACGCGCAATTCCTTCCAGACCGTGCCGAGCGGTATGGCCAGTTCGAAGATTTCCCACAGCGGCCGGTCGTCGTTCAAGTTCAGGGTTTGCAAATCGGCGAGCAATGTCCGCGATTCATCATCGCTTAACGCCGGCAGCTTCACCAAGGCTGGGCGAATCTGGTTGCCGACGCTATTGTTTTCCCATTCCAAATCTTCCACCGGATAAATCTCGGACATCCCCGGCACCAGGATGCGGCAACTGTAGGCGCCCTGTTCAGTGAAGTCGGCAACGTAAATGTCCTTGCCCTCGTCCTTGACGCAATTACACAGCCAGGCGTAGTCCTCCGCCGTAGTGGTGCTGAAGTTCCAGTCGGCGAACGGATAGTCCGGTGTATCACCGAGAAAATTCCAACTGATAACGCCACTGGAATCGACAAAGTGAATTTCCAGATTGGACGCCATGGCAATCTCATCCATATCGAAACCCGGTTCGGCAAATCCTTCCAGCGACTCCAGCGCGCGGCCTTGCAGTAGCTCGGTGAGCGCACGTTCCAGCGCGATCTCAAAGCGCGGGTGTGCGCCGAAGCTGGCAAAGCAACCTTGATCCTTCGGATGCAGTAGCGTCACGTTCATCACTGGGTAGCGCCCGCCGAGCGAGGCGTCGCGCACCAAAATACCGAAACCCGCCTCGCGCAGGCCTTTAATGCCAGCGGCGATGCCCGGATAACGCCCGATCACCGCGTCCGGCACCTCGGGCAGGCACACGCCCTCGGCAATGATGCGATTCTTAATATGCCGCTCAAAAATTTCCGACAAAGCCTGACTGCGCGCCTCCATCATCGTGTTGCCAGCGGCCATGCCATTGCTGACATAGAGGTTGCCGATAATGTTGACCGGTATCCAGGTCTTGGCGCCATCGCGTAAGCGCGTGTAGGGTAACGCACAGATGCCGCGCCCCACGTTGCCGGAATTAAGATCGACCAGCACCTGCGCATCGATCTCGCCCTCTTGGTTATAGAACGCATGCAGCTCGGGATTGAGCAACTCGGCTGGCCACTCGCCATCTTGTGTCGGCGCAAACCAACGCTCTTGCGGATAGTGCACAAAGGGACGGTTGGCGCGGGCCGCGCCCAGATAAAAATGGGTCCAGAAATAATGCGTGTTGAGCCGTTCAAAAAATTCACCCAGCGCGCTGGCGCGTGCTGCTAACTTCGTTGCACCCTTGCCATTGGCAAACAGCATCGGGCATTCGTTGTCGCGCACATGCACCGACCAAATCGACTCAACCGGATTCAGCCAGGAAGACTCGTCCAAATGAAATCCGCGGGCTGCAAGCCTTTGCCGCATCGTATTGATTGTCGACTCAAGAGAGGCATCTTTGCCGGGAATAAAACTTTCGGTTTGCATAGAAGGGCGCTTAGTAAATTGCTAGGTTGACGGAGGGTGACACAATACTACGGCGGATAAAAGCTATTTTACTGGCGCAACGGTAGTGATTCGCACGCAATACAGTTGCATTTTTTGAGCGTGTCGGTTCGATGCGCACCAATGCCTGTTGCATATCGAAGCAGACCGGCCTAAGATCATTCCTGAAGCGCACGACACTAAACGTGCGGCCGGTTCAAAGTAACGCACTCCAATGGAGGTGCTATAGAGGAAAATCACTGTTACTCGACCCCGACGCCTGCACTAATTTGCCGGCACACGTCGCGCGAAGCGACGAAATAAAGCCACAGCCGTGTGGCAACCCGTGAAGCCCCGCGATTTTCGTGGGGCTTTGCATTTGTGGTGGCCGACTACTGTTGCACCCACGGTTACCGCGTTGATTGGCAGTGCGATCGTACATTCCGATTCAAGTAGGAGTGTTTGAAATGGCCTAGCGCCGCGAATCGCACTGTAGAAATACTGGGGGTCATCGCGGCGGTAAAGCGGATCACCCTAAGCGGTTACATACATGCGACTCTTCAGGCATGCCTTGCCGTTGGGCAAGTGGGATAACCCTCGCAGCAACACAGCTAAAAATGTAGATGCAACGCTCCAATCAACCGCCCCAAGGTGTGCTGCTCGCCATTTTTGCCACGCTAACCCAGGCCTATATTTTTTCATTGCCCTTGCCAGGAGCGTTGCCTCGCTTGCCTGTTGGCGCGGCATGGCCTGCGAGCCAGTATCCATGAGTGTTCCGAGACATATCCCTGCACAGATATACGTTATTCTGCCGGCATCCTCCGTCATTTTCTGACCGGCTTACTCTTCCCAAGATAAGTCAGCGCATTGCCTTCGAAGACGAAAGTCCACGTTCCATTGTCGTTATCAAATATGATTTTGTCGCCGTCGCTTTTAATCTGATAAGTACGCTTACCTTCGAACGGCGCGCCGGCCCCGGTAATCGCGGATCCGGTATCGCTGAAGGTGACGTAACGATCGTAACCGTAGATCCGCTTGTCTGGGGTCAGCGAATACGTTCCGTAGCCGTTGTAAGACTTCCGCGTACCCTAATTTCTCGATGCATCAAAACCATGATCACGCCATCATGCAGCGACATGTGGCCGTCGGGTTGAGGTGGGTGCAAAACTTCACCATCGGCCATCGACTCTTCTAGCCGCCAGTTTCCCTCCAGCGCTGCTTTCACGCGTTCAAGGCTAGCGCCTTCTCCCCACGCCAGCGGGGCGAGCAGCAACCCAACGATCATTGTCCAACGCCATTCGATGAGTAACGTGCGACACTGGGAATTTAGCATTTGCATCTCATTTCTCCTTGAATTATTTGACGATCGAATCATTTGCAAAAAAATTTGCCGCGCAATTTTCTTAGCATGTCACTCGCACACAGTTTCAGGCATTATTTGTGAATGCAATTCATAGGAATGCTTTGCCATGAGCGAAACCCAAGTGAGTAACCGTTATTGTGTTCGCGCTAATGAGGTCGCAGGCTATTATCCGGCCAACCACGCCGGCACTCTGAATTGTCGCTTGATCGGGCCGGAAACCGAGTTGCGAGGTGAACAGTGGCGATGTCATCGCCCCCATCCCGGCAAGGAAGCCAAGCACTATAAGGTTGAAGAGGTGCGTGAATTGCTCGAACGTGTTGGAGAATTGCCATGAATACAATGACCCATAACGGCTATACCGCTCGAATCGAATTTGATGAGCGCGACAATATCTTCGTTGGCCGCGTCCTAGGAGCCTGTCGGACTTAAAGAATCGTAGCGAAAAAGGTGCTGAGCGACGACAGATTTTGACGATTTCGCCGGGCGATAGTGGTTCTATTGCCCAAGAAAGCGGCGAAGTATGGACCGCTCAGCGCCTTTTGCAGCCGATTTCCTTTAAGTCCGACAGGCTCCTAGGGCCGTATAATCATTTGAATGGCGGAGGGATCACCTATTCGTGCCACCCTGATTATGGTCTATTTTTCGTCGGCTCTCCCATTGGCGGCACGCCGTTTGCAAATCATACCGGCACCGGGATCCCGGTTGAATGTCGCCGCACGACGATCACCACTGATCTGACACAAAAGGGCTCAGACTTTTGTTCGTACAACCCAATTTTCCCGGGCACTGGCAATAAATCTCAAGTCGATACCGATTATGTCGGTACCGGCGCCTTCCCGCTGGTTTACAAGCGAACTTACAATAGCCTTGCATGGTTGGGAGCGGGGTGGCGAGATTCCTTCCAAAAAACCATCACGGTCACGACCGATGGTAGCGTGAGAACTGCGTTGGTCGCGCGAGGAGATGGGAGGGCCTGGCGTTATACATTGAATACCAATAATGGGATGTGGTTTGCCGATGGCGACGTCACGGCGAATCTATCGGGACTGGTCGGCTATAGCTTCACGCTTCGCACTGCGGATGAGTACCAGATCGAGAGGTACGACGGCGCCAGAAAACTACTTCAGATTGCCGATCGCATTGGCCAAACGCAAACGATGGCCTATAGCGACGCAAGCACGCCTGCCAATATTGCGCCAGTCCCTGGGTTACTCATCCGGGTCACCGATTCTTTTGCTCGCCAACTCAATTTTACTTACGACGGCGCAAGTCGAATCAAGACCATGACCGACCCGATCGGTGGACTTTATCAGTATGGTTTTGACGCTAACGGCCGTCTTGCCACCGTCACGTATCCTGACACGCGTGTTCGCACTTACGTCTACAACGAAGCAGCCTTCACAGCAAACACTAGTTTACCTACCGCCCTCACCGGGATCATAGACGAAAACGCCCAGCGTTTTGCGAACTTTGGCTACACCCCGGGTGGGCTTGTCACGTTGAGCGAGCACGCTGGCGGGGCGGATCGTGCGTCGGTGGCGTACGGTACGCCACCGACTGTTCAGAGTAGTAGCTATCACGATGCGGCCACAGGGATTTGGTACATCACGATCTACAATCAACCGCCGACGGCTACGACCATCACCGATGCGTTAGGCACCGTTCGTAGCTACGGCTTTACCAGCGTTCAGGGTGTGATTAAGAATACCGGTGTTGATCAGCCGTGTTCGTCCGGTTGCGGTGGATCGTCCGCCGCAATGACCTACGACACCAACGGCAACGTCGCCAGTCGCACCGACTTCAATGGCAACCAAACTACATTCGCCTACGACCTCACCCGCAATCTCGAAACGCAGCGTGTTGAAGGCTTAACCAGCGCCGGTGCACGATCGCATGCCAGTAGTTCTTCCCGAGGCGTTGTTTGAGCGCTGGACCGACCCGGCACTTTCGGACGCCGACCAGGTGAGTGCCATGATTCGTGAAAATGCCCAACTCGAATTCGACCACCATGCGGTCAGTAAGCGCATCAATAGTCGGAAGGTTGATGGCGAGGAACTGATCGCGCCGCTTCGTAACGAAGCCTAGTGTTTGAATAGTGAAGCCCACAATCGAATGCCCCATTCTGCGAGCTAAATAAGTCCCGAAAAGAGGGCTTTCCGGCTTCATTGACTGTCGTGCGAGCGGTCGATAAGTGAGCGCACTGGCGGCGGTTTATCCGCCCGATTCTCGTGGCTGTTGCTCAACACCGAATCGGAGTACGCTGAGTCCACCCTGTCCAGCGAGAACACCGATGAGGCTGCACCGCGTAAAAATTGACGAGGAACCTGCGTATGCCTTCTTCGATACACGCTCTCGTCTAGTTGAAACGGCAACCCGATACATGCGTTTTGTAAGTCGCGTTGATCGATATTCCATCGCCAGTCAACGCCAACTCTCTCAAGTTCTAAAGCAATTTCTCGCGCATCTGGAAGCCTCGCCCTACTTTGGCGGCTTCAATACTGACGAAGCTGTTGAGGGATTCGCCTATGAGCATTTGGTTGAATGGATAAATACGCAACGCAGTGCCGGCGTAAGTGAGTGCACGATCCACGGTCGCGAAATATTGGTGAAGGAAATGTACCGGTATATGGGTAGCGATGACGCCGGCCGGCTGATCCAAGTTATGCCATGGCTCGACGGTAAACTCACCACTCGCCAGCGAACTCGAATGCTTCCGCGTTACGTTACCGTAGCACAGGTGATTAATCTACTCGGTGGTCTCAAGAGCGAAAACCAACGTGCTGCAGTACATTTCATCTTTGACACGGGCGTAAGAATCAGCGAGCTGTGCCGGCTAAATCGAGACGCGCTTCCCAAAACAAATGATTGGCCGATACAGCCGTATTATCCGTTAACCGTTCTGGGTTCAAAGGGGCGCGGTGGAGATCGAATCAAGGCGCGAGAAACAATCATCAGTCATCCGATGTTGGTTCGCGTGCGCAAGTATCACAAGACGCGTGCTTACCTTGCTGCGACGAACTGGGAGCTGAACGACCCGTTTAAGCCGATCTTCTTATCCGTCAACGGAGAGCGGTTAACGGTAAGCGGCGTGCAAAAGGCGATAGCCTCGGCAGCTCAGCGGCAGGCCATGCCCGCGCGGCCGATCAGCCCCCACCGATTGCGACACGGTGCGGCATTCTCGGTCCTGCGCAGCGATTTAGGTCCGCAAATCTTGGACAATCTCCTCATTTTGCGCGGCATGTTGGGACACAACCAGATTTCCACCACGGAGGCATACGCTCATATCCCGCTTGCCGCTATCTTAAAGGATCGAGCCGTCATCGCCCGTCATATTGAGGCCCAGCACATCTTCGACGACACGTTCTTGTATCCACGACAAGAGGATGAACACCGTGGTCATCGACCTTTGCGTTGATAGTACCGTGTCAAAAACGACATCCGTAGCATTCCTGCGCGTCATACCGCCGGACGGAACGGCGATCGAGCCATTCCGTCAATTGGATTGGATCGTCGAGGAATTCGTAGCGAAATATAAAAACGAAATGACACGCAAATCGTTCCGCGAAACAGTTATATATTTTAAGCGCGCTCTTATTGAACGACTGCGGCCTACCAGAAAAAATGGCGCGTTACGTCCGTTCAATCGATTCGTCGATTTGCTCAGTTTGACCCTATACGATTTATTGCATTGGCTCCAAGCCAAAGGATTTGCGCCGCATACGATCAAAAGCGCGACTCGCGTCGTAGCTGCCGTCACCCGATACTGCATTTCGCGCCGCTGGATTAAAGCAGTGCATCTGATTCATCCGCGGATGCCAAGACCGCAACGGACGTCGAGCCTGTTTGACCCCTATTCGGAGGCAGAACTCAACTATGTTCGAATGGCGATTCAACCATTTCTCGTCCAGGTGGAAAAGCTAAATCTTGGCTATGTTCGAAGCGGCATGGGTTATGACCCGCGGACGAAAAAGCATTATCGGCTTGCAGACGGTTCGCGCGGAAGTCATTGGAGTCAGTGGCACAACATCGTGTGGTACTTCGAGAACGTTCTACAGTGTCAAGCGTTGCCCATGAAAACACTGGAATCTGCTAGACACAAGTATTTTGTAGCACGAGTTTACGAATTCCATGGTGGTATCAACGCCACCTACGAGCGCCTGGGGACGGGGCAAAGTCCGTCCACTCGATTGGTGATCCCGTTGTTGATCAAGCTGGCTTGGGAAACCGGTTTAAATCCAACCACGCTCTACCTACTCAAACGTGATTGCTACCAGCCAGAGCATCCATTGACGGGACAGCCTTATCTTAGATATTACAAGGAGCGCGGTCAGGGGGAAACGGACCTTCATCTGGCGCTCTTCGACCTCAAGCCACGACCTAATGGGCTATTAATGCCCAACCCCTCGAAAAGGTAAAATC
>JAYSZS010000406.1:0-15761 GCA_043737935.1 Propionivibrio sp.
GCCGAACCCGTCTGATACTCCTTGACAGCAGTACTCCCGGACCGCATGGTTGCTCCTTGCCACGCCCTGTTTTTTTCGGGAAAAGCCTTGTATAATCCGCGCCTCGCTCGCTAGGCTCATCAAGCGGGTGACTGCTGGGGAGTCGCCAAGTTGGTTAAGGCACCGGATTTTGATTCCGGCATTCGAAGGTTCGAATCCTTCTTCCCCAGCCATTCGGTTTATTTCGATACAGGCAAACAGTCCGCCTGCCTGCCCGTATCGTTTTCATACGGCGTTTTTTCAGCGTCTCGGGAAGCGCGATATGGCCTACGACAGCCTGATGGTATTTACCGGTAACGCCAATCCCAGGTTGGCTGCCGATGTGGTCAAGCGCCTGAACATTTCGCTCGGGCGAGCCAATGTCGGGCGCTTCTCGGACGGCGAAATCACAGTCGAAATCCAGGAGCATGTGCGCGGCAAGGATGTCTTTATTTTGCAATCCACCAGCGCACCGGCCAATGAAAACCTGATGGAACTGCTGGTAATGGTCGATGCGCTGAAGCGAGCCTCGGCGACCCGTATTACCGCCGCCATCCCCTACTTTGGCTATTCCCGTCAGGATCGCCGCGTGCGCTCGGCGCGCGTGCCGATTGCCGCCAAACTGGTGGCCGACCTGCTGACCGCCGCCGGCGTACACCGGGTGCTGACCATGGATCTGCACGCCGAGCAGATCCAGGGCTTTTTCAACATCCCGGTGGACAACATCTATTCGCTGCCGATCATGCTGGCGGATGTGTGGAAAAAGGATTTCGAAGACCTGATGGTCGTTTCTCCCGACGTCGGCGGCGTAGTGCGCGCCCGCGCACTGGCCAAGCGTCTCGAATGCGACCTGGCGATCATCGACAAGCGTCGTCCAAAAGCCAATGTCTCTGAAGTCATGAACATCATCGGCGAGGTCGAAGGCCGTACCTGCGTAATCATGGATGACATGGTCGATACCGCCGGGACACTATGCAAAGCGGCCGCCGCGCTCAAGGCAAATGGTGCCAGGAAGGTGCTGGCCTACTGCGTGCACCCCGTTCTCTCCGGGTCGGCCGTTAGCCGTATTAACGATTCGGTGCTCGACGAGCTGGTTGTTACCGACACCATTCCGCTCAGTGATGAAGCGCGGATGTCGCCACGCATTCGTCAGTTGTCAGTGGCCGACGTGCTGGCCGAAACGATTCGCCGGATCAGCAACGAGGATTCGGTTTCTTCACTGTTTATAGAGTAGTTTTATTAACCCCCTGCCTGGTCGCGGGCAGGGTTTGCATCAACCAGGAGCTGCCATGAAATTTGAACTTAATGCACAAAAGCGCACATTGCAGGGGTCCGGAGCGAGCCGCCGCCTGCGCCGTGCCGACAAGGTACCAGGAATTATTTACGGAGGCACAGCCGCGCCGACCCTGATTCAACTCGATCACAACCCCCTGCTGCTTGCCTTGCGCAAGGAAGCCTTCCATGCATCCGTTCTGACGCTCGAGATTGACGGCGTTGTGGAAACCGTGCTGCTGCGTGACTCGCAGGTGCATCCTTACCGGCCGCTGGTGCAGCACGTCGATTTCCTGCGTGTCGATGCCACCCATGTGATTCACCAGAAAATTCCGCTGCACTTCATCAACGCCGACAGCTCGCCGGGCGTCAAGCTCAATGACGGCCTTGTGTCGCCGGCGATGAATGAAATTGAAGTGAGCTGCCTGCCGCAGGATCTTCCGGCCTTCATCGATGTCGATCTGAAGGATCTGGAAGCCGGCCATTCGATCCACGTTTCGCAGATGGTTTTCCCGAAGGGTGTCAAACCGATTACGCATGGCAGTGACGATGCGGTCGTGGTGTCGATCACGGTCAAGAGGGCTGAAGTTGTCGAAGAAGCCGAAGGCGAAGTAGCCCCTCCTGCACCTGCGGCCACCTGAGCTCGCAGTCCGATCGACTGGCCGCCGTCTGGAGCTTCAACTCCCCGGCGGCGGTTATGCAAGAAAACTCACACTTGTCATCTGGCGCAAAGTCGCATCCAGGCATGGGGCCGGCAAAGACAGGCGGCTCATAGACCTTGCCTCGGTTCCTTAGCCAATTTGCGGTCAATTCTGGATGCTAAATCGCAATGACCCCTCCGCGTCTGATCGTTGGCCTCGGTAACCCCGGAAGCGAGTACGCCGACAATCGGCACAACCTCGGTTTCTGGTTCATCGAGCGTCTGGCGCACGATCTCAAGGTGCCGCTCGCGCCGCAAGGCAAGTTCTTCGGCGTGAGTGGCCGCATCGGCGAGCAGTGGCTATTGCAGCCGATGACCTACATGAACCGTTCCGGACAGGCGGTCGCTGCTCTGGCACGTTTTTACAAAATCGCAGCGGAAGAAATACTGGTAGTGCATGACGATCTGGACCTGGAACCCGGCAGCATCCGCCTCAAACAGGGCGGCGGCAACGGCGGGCATAACGGGTTGAAGGACATCCAGGCGCATCTGTCGGTGCCGGATTTCTGGCGGCTGCGTCTGGGCATCGGGCACCCGGGCGAGCGCAACGAAGTCATCAATTACGTTCTGAAGGCGCCACGCCGTGAAGAGCAGGAACTGATCGATCACGCGCTTGACCGCTGCCTGCAGGCCTGGCCGAAACTGGGTGCCGGCGATTACGCGGCCGCCCAACGTCAATTGCACCCCAAAGCTGTTTAACGATTGCCACAAAACGGAATACCATCATGAGCCTCAAATGCGGAATCGTCGGCCTGCCCAATGTCGGCAAGTCCACCCTCTTCAATGCCCTGACCCAGGCCG
This sequence comes from Propionivibrio sp., assembly GCA_043737935.1. Taxonomy (GTDB): domain Bacteria; phylum Pseudomonadota; class Gammaproteobacteria; order Burkholderiales; family Rhodocyclaceae; genus Propionivibrio. The sequence continues at coordinate 2,792 of JAYSZS010000406.1, forward strand.
GCGTGGCGGCAGAGAATTATCCCTTCTGCACCATCGAGCCTTCCGTCGGCGTAGTCGCCGTTCCGGATAAACGGCTCGACAAGCTGTCGGCAATCGTCAAGCCGCAGCGCGTCGTACCGGCAGTCACCGAGTTCGTCGATATCGCCGGTCTGGTCGCGGGTGCCTCGAAGGGGGAAGGTCTGGGCAACAAGTTTCTAGCCAACATCCGCGAGACCGACGCCGTGCTCCATGTCGTCCGCTGTTTTGCCAACGACAACGTAATTCACGTCTCCGGGAACGTTGATCCGATCCGTGATATCGAGATCATCGACACCGAGTTGGCGCTGGCCGATATGGCGACGGTCGAAAAGGCGCTGTTGCGTTATCGCCGTCCGGCCAGCGCCGGTGACAAGGAAGCCAAACTGCTGGTGGCGGTGCTCGAAAAATGTTTTACCCAGCTTGACCAGGCCAGACCGGTGCGCGCGCTCGACCTGGCCAAGGAGGAATGGGCCAACCTCAAGCCTTTCTGCCTGATAACCGCCAAACCCGTTCTTTACGCGGCCAACGTCGCCGAGGACGGCTTCGAGAACAATCCGCATCTCGATGCCGTTCGCCAGCACGCCAGCGCCGAAAAGGCCGAGGTCGTCGCCGTCTGTGCGGCGATTGAAGCCGAGATCGCCGATCTGGACGATGACGAAAAGCAGCTTTTCCTGGCCGACCTTGGCCTCGACGAACCGGGCCTCGACCGGCTGGTCCATGCCGGCTACCATTTGCTCGGCCTGCAAACCTACTTCACGGCCGGCGTCAAGGAAGTGCGGGCTTGGACGATTCACCAGGGCGATACCGCGCCACAGGCAGCCGGCGTCATTCATACCGACTTCGAACACGGCTTCATTCGCGCGCAGACCATTGCTTACGAGGACTACATCACCTATGGCGGCGAGCACGGCGCCAAGGAAGCGGGCAAGATGCGCGCCGAAGGCAAGGAGTATGTCGTCAAGGACGGGGATGTTCTTAATTTCCTGTTCAACGTTTAGCTAACAACGCCGACCGGGCGCACAATAAAATCTCAATCAGCACACATAACACCGGGAGTCGGTAGTTAACGACGACTGCCCCGAACGGTTAAACCTGTTTTCTCTCTGCGTCCTCTGCGCCTCCGCGATCTCTGCGTTGAAAGCGCTTGCCACTAGGCTTTTCAAAATGGATAAAACATCACCCCCCGTTTTGCCGGCCCCTTACCGCGGCCGCTTTGCCCCTTCGCCGAGTGGCCCGCTGCATTTTGGTTCGCTCGTTGCGGCGCTGGGCAGTTATCTCGACGCGCGTGCCCAGAGTGGCAAGTGGCTGCTGCGCATCGAGGACGTCGACCAGCCGCGCACGGTGCCGGCTGCGGCCGACGGAATACTGCGCACGCTGGAAGGTTTCGGCTTCGAGTGGGACGGCGAAGTCATTATCCAGAGCCACCGCCTTGACCTCTACCATGCCGCGCTGGTCCGCCTGCAACTTGATGGCGACGTCTATCCCTGCGCCTGTTCGCGCAGCGAAATCGCGGCGGCAACAAGCCACCCGTCGGTCGACGGCGGGCTGCTCTATCCCGGCACCTGCCGGGACGGCCTGGCCGACGGCAAAGCCGCGCGTTCCTGGCGATTGCGCGTTCCCGATCGGGAACTGTGTTTCGTCGATCGCGTTCAGGGCGAAGTCCGGCAGAATCTGCAACGCGAGGTCGGTGATTTCGTTCTGCTGCGTGCCGACGGGCAGTATGCCTATCAACTGGCAGTGGTCGTTGACGATGCGTTGCAGAGCGTCAATGCGGTGGTGCGCGGCGTCGACCTGCTCGATTCGACGGCCCGCCAGATCTGGCTGCAACAACGTCTCGGACTGCCGACGCCGAGTTACGCGCATCTGCCGGTGGTGGTCAATGCCGCCGGCGAAAAACTCTCCAAGCAAACGCAGGCGACGCCCGTCGATCCGGCGGGCGGCAGCACGGTACTGGCTTGCGCCTTGGAGTTTCTCGGGCACCCCATGCCGTTCGAAATGCGTGACGTGCCGGTGGCCGACTTCTGGCGCTGGGCGATTTCAGTCTGGTCGATTGAGCGCGTGCCGGATGTGAGCGGCATCTTTCCGGCTCAGAGGCTGTGAATTAATGGACAAACACCTCCCAAGCCGTCATTCCAGCGCAAGCCGGAATCCAGAACCTTCCTCCGAAAATCATTAAAACAACCGGATAAACGAGCTGGACCCCGGCTTCCGCCGGGGTGACGAGCATGGAAATCAGCCAGTAATCATTTTTTTTCACAGACTCTCATTGCTTGCCGCCGTAACCCGTGAAGCCGACGGCGATGCGCAGGAGGTTGTAGCTCCCCCAGCGGAGCAGGCGCGAGTACCACGGCAATTGTTGCCAATGCTGTGGCGGCAGTTCGCGGGCGCCGGTCTGCATGGCCTGGCCCAGGCTGCTGCGTAATTCTTCGGCAAATTGGCTGTCGAGGACGACGAGGTTGGCTTCCCTCGACAGCAACAGGCTGAAGGGGTCGATGTTGGACGAGCCGATGGTCGCCCACTGCTCGTCAATGACCGCCACCTTGGCATGCAGGAAGCTGTGCCGGTATTCAAAAATGCGTATCCCGGATCTAAGCAGTTTGTCATAGAGCGCCTGCGTCGCGTAGTGCAGCAGGCGGTACTCGATGCGACCCTGGAGCAGGATGCTGACCTGTACTCCGCGCTGCGCCGCTTTGCTCAGCGCGCGCCGGAAACGTCGACCGGGTAGGAAGTAGGCGTTGGCGATAAGGATATTGTCGCGTGCGCCGGCAATCGCTTCCAGATAGGCTGTTTCAATATCCCGACGATGCCTGATGTTGTCGCGCACGATGAAGGCCGCCTGCTGTTCTCCGCGCGGCGACGTGGCGTTTTTTTCGTCGTGCGCCAGTCGGTAACGACGCTTGAAGTTAACCCAGACGAGAACTTCCCAGAGCCGGCGCATGCTGTGCCGGATCGGCAGGAGCACGGGGCCTTCAACCCGGACCGCATAGTCGTAGCGCCCTGGCGACTGACCAGCGGTGTTAAGGTCGTCGATGATATTGATCCCGCCGACGAAAGCGATCTCACCGTCGATGACCGCCAGTTTGCGATGCAGGCGGCGCAAGCGGTAACGACGCAGCTTGAAGCGAGCACGCTCGGGGCGATAGACCAGAGCCATGACGCCGGCGCCGGTCAGAGCGGGCAGCAGCGTGCCGAAAAATGCCGGAGCGCCAAAGCCGTCGACCAGAACGCGTACGCTGACGCCGCGCCGTGCGGCCGCCATCAATGCGTCGGCAACGTCACGTCCGGTGCGGTCATCCTCAAAGATATAGCTTTCGAGATGCACTTCCTGGCGTGCCTGATTGATCGCAGTGAGCAGTGCCGGAAAGAATTCGGCGCCGCTGTTCAACAGTGTCAAGCGGTTGCCCGGCAGAAACTTAGCGTGCGTGGCCACCGGTGTCGTGCCGCAAATGTGCCGAGAGCGCGGCGTGATCGGAAATTTTCGACCACGGATCGCCGCAGTGCATTTCGGCATTGATAACCGAAAAACCGCGCACATAGATGCGATCCAGGCGCAAAACAGGCCGCTTGGCCGGGTAGCTGCGTCCCGGGAAGCCAGGGCTACCGCAGGTTCCGCCAAATGCTTCGATCAGGCCGAGGCGCTGCCCAAGCAATTCGTCGGCTTCGTTGCGCCAGTCGTTGAAGTCGCCGGCAATGATCAGTGGGGAGTCGGGTTCGGCAATGTCCTCCAGATATCGGGACAGCGCATCGAGCTGCCGACGCCGCGAACGGGCAAACAGCGAGAGGTGGACGCAGACGCAGTGCAATGCCTTGTTCAGGCCCGGAACCTGGATCGCGCAGTGCAGCAGGCCGCGCCGCTCGAAGCGCAGGTGAGTGACATCCTGATTATGCGAATGCTCGATCGGGAAGCGCGCCAGAATCGCATTGCCGTGGTGTCCGTGATCGTAGATCACGTTGCTGCCGTAGGCGGTGGACTGCCAGACCTCTTCGGCGAGAAAGTCCTGCTGCGCTTCGGGTGGCCAGTTGTCTATTCTACTGGCATGGCGGCTATGCATGCCCTGGACTTCCTGCAGGAAGACGATGTCCGGCCCCAGCGCACGCAACTGCTCGCGCAGTTCATGCACCATCATGTGCTGGTTGAACTGCGAGAATCCTTTGTGGATGTTGTACGTAACAACATGGAGCTGTGCGCGTTTCATGGCGCTCACGATACCGCGAGCATCCTCTCCAGTGCCAGTCTGGCGAGTACGGCTTCGTGTTGCGGCACGCTGATCTGGTTGACCACCTTGCCTTCGGCCAGATTTTCCAGCGTCCACGCCAGATGCTGCGGGTCGATGCGCTGCATCGTCGAGCACATGCAGACCGTCGGCGACATGAAGTGGACGATTTTGCCTTCGGACTTGACCTCTTCGGCCAGCCGGTTGACCAGATTCAGTTCGGTGCCGACCAGCCAGCGCGTGTTCGGAGCAGCCGCCTTGATGGTTTTGACGATATGCTCGGTCGATCCGACGTAGTCCGACTGCTTGCATACCTCGAAGCTGCACTCGGGATGCGCGATGACCAGCCCGTCCGGGTACTGATTGCGGAATTTGAGAATGTGCGCCGGCTGGAACATCTGGTGCACCGCACAGTGGCCTTTCCAGAGCAGCAGTCGGGCTTTGTGGATTTGTTCCACAGTCAAGCCGCCGAGTTCGAGGTCGGGGTCCCAGACCATCATTTCGTCGAGCGGGATGCCCATCGTGTGGCCTGTCCAGCGGCCAAGATGCTGATCGGGGAAAAACAGGATTTTCGGGCGTTGCGCGAAGGCCCATTGGGCGATCGTTCCAGCGTTCGACGAGGTGCAGACAACGCCGCCATGCCCGCCGCAGAATGCCTTGAGGTCGGCGGCCGAGTTGATGTAGGTCACCGGGGTGAATACTTCCTCGGCGTCGAGTACCTCGTTCAGTTCGCGCCAGCAGCGTTCGACTTTGGCCAGATTGGCCATGTCGGCCATCGAACAACCGGCCGCCAGGTCGGGCAGAATAGCCTTCTGGTGGGGTTTCGACATGATGTCGGCGACCTCGGCCATGAAATGCACACCGCAGAAAACAATGTATTCGGCGTCGGCTTGCGAGGCCAGACGCGAGAGTTTGAGCGAATCGCCGGTCAGGTCGGCGTATTGATAAACATCGGCGCGCTGATAGTGGTGGCCGAGCAGAACGGCCTTGTCGCCCAGCCTGGCGCGGGCAGCGCGAATGCGATCGTGGCAGGCGTCGTCGTGCAGTTGGTTGAATCGGTCAAAGGCGATGGTCGCGGTTTGCATGGCTTGGTCTCGAATCGTGTCCGGGGATGGATTAACAGACTGCCAGGGCAGGAATAGGTTTCAAATGGGCGGTTTCAGGGGCTTCACTTCAGCTTTTCCACGGCAGTCCGGCCTGGCGCCAGCCGCCGGTTTTGCCGCGTTGCCCGCTGGCGTCCTTGTCGCCCTCAAAGCCCTCAAGCACGTTGTAGCTCCCGCTGTAGCCGGCCTGGCTGGCGAGGCAGGCGGCCTGGTGCGAGCGCATGCCGCTGCGGCAGATAAACATGACCAGCGCTTCCGGGTCGACCTGCTTCTTCAATTGTGCGAGGAAATGACTGTTGGGCTGATTGCTCGGATAACTCAACCACTCGATTTCATCGGCGTCGGGAATGCGGCCCACCCAGTCCCACTCGGCGCGGGTGCGTACGTCGACGAGCCGGGCGCCGGGTGCCAATTGCCATATTTCGCAGGCTTCCTTTGGCGTCAGAGCACCAGCATAGGGTAACCCGAGTTCGCGAGCACGCGTCTGGGCGAGATTCAGGAGATCGGTCAGTTTTCCCATGAGCGGTGGCGCTATCCGGATAAAAGGTTTCAAGTATAAAACACTTGCATCTCGTGTGCAGTTTCTTGACGAATTGGAATATGCGCTGATGTGGTGCGATCAACCTACAATTTGCACCAAATTAGTGCAAAGAAAACTTCTGGATAAGCCAAAATACCTTATGTCACAATTGCTAGTCCGTGGTGCATGCAGTGGCATGGTTTCTGCTAATAGCCAAGGCACCTTTTTTTTCTATCTTCGCCGGATTCACCGGCACCCGCTGAGGAGACTTTGCATATGGCAAGCCCGCAAGATGTTATCAAGATGGTCAAGGAAAACGACGTCAAGTTCGTCGACTTCCGGTTTACCGATACCCGTGGCAAGGAGCAGCATGTAACCGTTCCAGTCAGCGCCTTCAACGAAGACAAGTTTGAGAATGGCCACGCTTTTGACGGTTCTTCAATTGCCGGCTGGAAGGGGATTCAAGCCTCCGACATGCAATTGATGCCCGATCCTTCGACGGCCTACATTGACCCCTTCTTCGACGAAACCACCCTGGTTCTGACTTGCGACGTCGTCGATCCGGCCGACGGTCGCGGTTATGACCGCGACCCGCGCTCGATTGCCAAACGTGCCGAAGCCTACCTTAAGTCATCCGGAATTGGCGACACCGCCTATTTCGGCCCGGAACCCGAATTCTTTATTTTCGATTCCGTCGACTGGAGCGTCGACATGTCCGGTTGCAGCCTGAAGATCTATTCGCAGGAAGCGGCGTGGACTTCCGGTGAAAAGAGCGACAGCGGCGGTGGCTCAGGCCATCGCCCGACAGTCAAGGGCGGCTACTTCCCGGTGCCGCCGGTCGACAGCCTGCACGACATCCGTTCCGCCATGTGTCTGGCGCTCGAACAACTTGGAGTTCCGGTTGAAGTTCATCACCACGAAGTCGCCACCGCCGGTCAGTGCGAAATCGGCACCCTGTTCAGCACGCTGGTCAAGCGCGCCGACTGGACGCAGATCCTCAAGTACGTGGTGCATAACGTTGCCCACCAGTACGGCAAGACCGCGACCTTCATGCCGAAGCCCATCGTTGGTGACAATGGCTCGGGAATGCACGAGCACCAGTCGATCTGGAAAGATGGCAAGAACCTGTTCGCCGGCAACGGCTACGCCGGTCTGTCCGAAATGGCGCTCTTTTACATCGGCGGCATCATCAAGCACGCCAAGGCGCTGAACGCCATCACCAACCCCGGCACCAATTCATACAAGCGCCTGGTTCCGCACTATGAAGCCCCGGTCAAGCTGGCCTACTCGGCCAAAAATCGCTCCGCTTCGATCCGCATCCCGCACGTGGCCTCCGACAAGGCGCGGCGTATCGAAACCCGCTTCCCGGATCCGATCGCCAACCCGTATCTGTGTTTCACGGCGCTGCTGATGGCCGGTCTGGATGGTATCCAGAACAAGATTCACCCCGGCGATGCCGCCGACAAGAATCTCTACGATCTGCCGCCGGAAGAGGATGCAAAGATACCGACCGTTTGCGCCAGCCTCGAAGAGGCTCTCGCCGAGCTCGACAAGGATCGCGAGTTCCTGACCCGTGGCGGTGTTATCTCCAGCGACTGGATCGATGCCTACATCGAGCTGAAGATGGACGAGGTCAACAAGGTTCGTATGACAACCCACCCGGTCGAATTCGACCTGTACTACAGTTGCTGATGCGTCTTTAGTGCTGTCTCTAGGAAAGGACGGGCTTGCCCGTCCTTTTTTTGTGCACCGAAAGCGGGTGTGTTGCGTTTGTAATTCATTGGGGCATCCAATACACTTATACACGTGATTGACCCCGACATGCTGGCTACCACCAACGGATAGGAACGCGATGAATTGCCGAAGGCTTTATTTCCCTGTCGTATTGCTCTTTCTGGTCGCGCTGCCGGCACAAGCGCAGGTCATGTATCAGTGCGTCGACGAAAGTGGGCACAAATCGTTTTCAAACATGAAGTCTGGCCCCAAGGGAGCCAAGTGTACCGCCATGGATCTGGGTGCTCCGATCACCGTTCCTGCAGCCAGAGGGGCGACTAAAACACCGACTCCGTCCACTTTCCCAAAGGTGGATGATACTGCGCAGAAGGCGCGCGACGCCGATCGTCGGCGTATTCTCGACAGCGAACTGACGGCCGAGCAGAGAAATCTCGAACAGGCGAAGAAGGATCTCGCCGAACAGGAGTCCATCATCCTGCCGGAAGAACGCATGCAATACAAAGGTGGTGGCGGTATCAGCGGCGGCAAGGTTGAAGCGCGTATGCAGCCTTACCGTGACAAGATGGCCTTGCACGAACGCAATATCGAGGCGATCCAGAAAGAAATTTCCAAACTGCGCTGATCCATAACCCGGACGCCTTTTGCTACCCGATGCGCATGCCTGATATTGTACCCAACCCCTTTGCCGGGCTGGATCTTCTCTCCTCGTCGGTCATTCTGCTCGACCAGAGTTTTACCATCCGTTACATGAATTCCGCCGCAGAGAATCTGCTGGCCATCAGCAGCAGAGCCGTTCTTGGATGTCGCCTGGAGAGTGTCGTTGAATGCCCCCTTGCCTTCCAGGAAGCGCTCGACAATACCTTGACGCTGGGCTGGAGCTACACCGGGCAGAGTATCAAGCTTGAACGCAGCGACGGTATGGTCCTGCATCTGAACTGTACGGTCAGTCCGAGCGATACGCTGGAGGCTCGTTTGCTGGTCGAGCTGTGGCCGATCGATCAGCAGTTGAAAGCAACGCGCGAAGAGCGCCTGCTTGAGCAGCAACACGCCAGCCGCGAGCTGATACGCAATCTGGCACACGAAATCAAGAACCCGCTGGGTGGCATTCGCGGCGCGGCACAGTTGCTCGAACATGAACTCAACAACCCCGGCTTGCGCGAATACACGCAAGTCATCATCAAGGAAGCCGACCGCCTGCAGGAATTGATGAAGCGGCTGCTTTCGCCGCATCGACCGATGCAGCCGGGGCCGGTCAATATTCACGAAATACTTGAACGGGTGCGCAGCCTGCTGTCCGCTGAATTCCCGCAGACGCTCACGGTGATCCGCGATTACGACACTAGTTTGCCCGAGCTGGTGGGCGATCGCGAACAACTGATTCAGGCCGTTCTCAATATCGCGCGCAATGCAGCGCAGGCCATCAAGGGGCAGTCGGGCAGTGTGCCCGCGGCGGGGCAGATCACGCTGCGCACACGAGTCGACCGGCAGGTCACGCTGGCCAAGCGGCGTTACCGCCTGGCACTTGAATTGCAGGTGATCGACAACGGCCCGGGCATAGCGGACGACATCCGTGAACGCATGTTCTTCCCGCTGGTTTCCGGTCGCCAGGGAGGCAGCGGCCTCGGCCTGACGCTGGCCCAGAGCTTTGTACAGCAGCATCAGGGTACCGTCGAGTGCGAGAGTCGCCCGGGATACACCTGCTTTACGATCCGCATGCCGCTGATCACGGGGTGAAGGCAAAAGTACCTGTGAAGAGCTTGATGCATGCACTTTGTAGGTCGGGTTAACCAAGCGTAAATCGGCCTCTCGGAGACTGTGAAAAAATCAGAAATCCACTGCAAAGACGCAAAGGTGCAAAGAAAGCGCAAAGTTAACCCATGGCTTGTAAGGCATTCTTTGCGTCACCTTTGCCACTTTGCGCCTCTGCGGTGGGGGTTAAAACATTCATTCACAGCTTTTCAGCACTTTTTGCACTTTTGGCTCGGAATGGCCTCGTCGCCTGTTGAAAGCGGTTCAAGCCTGCCTTACCTTCTGGTATCGGTTGACGATGGCAAGCTATTTGCTAGAGGGTATTTATTCAATTCATGAAGTCTGGAAAATCAATGAAACCGGTCTGGATTATCGACGACGACAAGTCGATTCGCTGGGTACTGGAAAAGACTCTGTCCCGCGAGCAGATCCCCTTCAAGAGTTTTGCCTCGGCCAGCGAAGCCCTTGCGCAGCTTGATGTGGGCGTTGAGCCCCCGCAAGTGCTGGTTTCAGACATTCGTATGCCGGGCGAGACGGGCCTTGATCTGCTGAAACAGGTCAAAGAGCGTTTCCCCTCCCTGCCAGTCATCATCATGACCGCCTACTCGGATCTGGACAGCGCGGTCGCCGCCTTCCAGGGCGGCGCTTTCGAGTACATGCCCAAGCCCTTTGATGTCGATCAGGCGATTGAGTTGATTCGCCGAGCCATTGACGAGAGCTCGCACCAGGTCGGTGCGTCGGCTGAGATCGGTCTGATTCCCGAGATTCTCGGTCAGGCACCGGCCATGCAGGAAGTCTTTCGGGCCATTGGTCGGCTGAGTCAGTCAAACGCGACGGTGATGATTACCGGCGAGTCGGGTTCGGGCAAGGAACTGGTGGCACGTGCGGTGCATCGGCACAGTCTGCGTTCCGACAAGCCGTTCATCGCCATCAATACGGCAGCAATCCCCAGGGATCTGCTTGAATCCGAGCTTTTCGGCCATGAGCGCGGTGCCTTTACCGGCGCCGCTACGCAGCGGCGCGGGCGTTTCGAGCAAGCTGAGGGCGGCACGCTGTTCCTCGACGAAATCGGTGACATGCCTCCCGAATTGCAGACACGCCTGTTGCGCGTCCTTTCGGACGGTAACTACTATCGCGTTGGCGGCCATTCACCGATCAAGGCCAATGTCCGCATCATCGCGGCAACCCACCAAAACCTGGAGACGCGGGTCAAGGAAGGGCTGTTTCGCGAGGATCTGTTTCACCGGCTCAACGTGATTCGCCTACGTTTGCCGAGCTTGCGCGAGCGCGGGGAGGATATCCCGATCCTGGCGCGTCATTTTATGCAGAAGAGCGCGCACGATCTGGGAGTCGAGGCCAAGCGCTTTTCCGATGCGGCGCTCAGTCATCTGGCATCGCTTGATTTTCCCGGCAACGTGCGTCAGTTGGAAAACATCTGCCACTGGCTTACCGTCATGGCGCCGGGACAGCAGGTTGACCTTGCCGATCTGCCGGCGGAACTGCGCGACTTGCCACAGGTTTCACTGGGCGCCGACTGGGAGAGCGCTCTGGCACATGAGGTTGACCGCTTGCTGGCGGGCAATGACGGCCAGGTTCACGATAAACTGACCCATTGCTTTGAGCGGGTGCTGATTACCCGAGCGCTGGCCCACACCGGAGGGCGGCGGATCGAGGCGGCGCTGGCCCTGGGCATTGGTCGCAACACCATCACGCGCAAGATCCAGGATCTTGGCCTCGGCGCCGGGCGCAGCAACGATGCGGAGCATGCAGCGGGATAATCGGCCATAATGGCGGCTTTCGATTGATGCCGTTGCAATGACTGACTCTCCTCCATCCCTGCCGATCGACCCGCTTCGTCTGCATGCCCTGCTCAGGGATGCGAGCGGGCGTTTTGCTGTCGATTCGCTCGCCGAGTGCGAATCGACCAGTACCTTGTTGCTCAAGCGTGCCGCACAGGGTGCGCCGGCCGGCAGCGTCATCGTTGCCGACCGGCAAACCGCCGGACGCGGCAGCCGTGGGCGACGCTGGCTTGCCGCACCGGGATCGAGCCTGACTTTTTCCGTACTCTGGCATTTCGACGGTGGTCTCGATCGGCTGGCCGGACTCTCGCTGGCGGTCGGTGTCGCCTTGGTGCATGCGCTTGATTATTGTGGTGCTGCGGGTATCCAGCTCAAATGGCCGAATGATATCCTGCATGACAACGCCAAGCTGGGCGGCATTCTAGTCGAGTTGCAGAGCGCTCGGGATGGCACACAGGCGGTAATCGGCATCGGTCTCAATCTGAGCCTGCCCGAAAGCCCCGGCGAGTGCGAGGGCTTTGCGCTTCCCCCTGCCGCACTGGACAGAATCATCTTGCCACTACCGGAACGCCATGTCCTGTTCGCTCAACTCCTGATCGAACTGGCTTATGTTTTTGATCGCTTCACGCAGGGGGGCTTTGCTCAACTGCGTGATCAGTGGCAAGCGCGAAATGCCTGGCAGGACAGGCTGGTACAGGTGCTGCGCGACGGACACCTGGAGATGGAGGGCGTCTGCCGCGGTGCCGATGTCGATGGGGCTTTGCTGGTGCAGACGGCAGCAGGTGTCGAGCGCTGCCTGTCCGGCGACCTTTCCTTGCGTGCGGCATGATCGTCGCCATCGATGCCGGCAACACGCGCATCAAGTGGGGTGCCCACGACGGGACGGCCTGGGTCGCGCAAGGTGCACTGCCGACTGCTGAAGCTCCAAGCCTGGCCAGGCCGGCTGCCGGGTGGCCCGATGCCACACGCATTGTCGCCTGCAACGTGGCCGGCGTGGCGGTTGGAGAAGCGATCGGTGCGGCACTCGCGCCGCGCTTTGCTCCACCGCTCTGGCTACGTTCCAGCGCCGGTATCTGTGGTGTGCGCAATGCCTACGAGCAACCCGATCAACTCGGCGCCGACCGCTGGGCGGCACTGATCGGCGCTCACGGTCTGACCGCCAGTGCCTGCCTGGTCGTTTGTGCGGGAACGGCGACCACCGTTGACTGGCTCGATTCCGACGGCAAATTCCGCGGGGGTCTGATCCTGCCCGGCGTTGACCTGATGCGTGCGTCGCTGGCCCGCAACACGGCCCAACTGCCGCTGGCAGAAGGCGAGTTTAGCTGTGCGCCGCGCACGACCATGGATGCCATCGTCAGCGGCTGTCTGTACGCCCAGATTGGTGCCATCGAACGCATGTTCGCCGCTCTGGCTGAGCAGCCGGGGGCAATCTGCCTGCTGACCGGCGGTGCCGCACAGCGCATTGCGCCGCACTTGAACATACCGTGCCAACGGGCGGAGAATCTGATTCTCGATGGCCTGGTGCGTTATGGCGCTTCGCAGTAATCTTGCGTCGGGTGTGGCCGGAGAAGTCCGGTGGCGTTTGAGTACTGGAGCCTGTTGGAGCGATTTGGAGAATTTTCATGCAGCCTAAAATGTTTGACCCTGCTGCCCGCTTTTCTATCCTATTTCGCAATAGCCGTGGCCTTGATCGCCGTATTTCTTCTGGTTTATGTCAACGTCACGCCGTATGACGAAATGGCCTTGATCCGGCAGGGCAACACGGCGGCGGCGGTGAGCCTCTCCGGCGCCCTGTTGGGGTTTGCCATGCCGGTCGCCAACGTCATTGCCCAT